>CAMJKR010000062.1 GCA_946406415.1 uncultured Selenomonadales bacterium
ACTTCGGCGGGTTGGCGCAACGAAAATAAATTATTTTTCCATTTCCCAAAGTCGAGTCTCAAAGATTTATTGTTGGCTAAGGAGATTCGCATAAAATTTTTCTACGATAACGGACAGTCGATTGATTTGCCGCTAAGCAAAAAAGATTTGCTTGCGTGGCAGAGGAAATTACGTTGGTAAACAAAAAAGCCTCCTGCCAAATGACGGGAGCCGCCGATTTCTCAGCAAAAGAAATGTATGAGCAATGTCTCCCCGTGAGTGGGAGAAAACTTTTCGCCTGGTTTAGTAAAGAAAAACGCCCATGTTGCGGGCGCAGTATTTTAGTTGTTAGTGATTGGTGATTGGTGATTAGTGACAAACCACTAATCACTAGCCACTAACCACTAGTCACTAAAAATCCCCTTCCTGTCGCTCGCAGGTCAAACGGTGATTGTTAATCAAGCAGTTCTCCCGACTTCGGATCAATGCTTCTCTGCGCCTTCCCAGAAAAATTTTCCAGTGACATAAATGCAAAGTCGCTCCCCGCTACGGTGACGTGATCGTTCCGGCTTTTGACCGAATTCCCTATTGAGGCTTGCGCCACTCGATTCAATCAATATTAAATTTTCAACGCGATTATAATCCTACAAAATGCCGCTTTTGTCAACAAAAAATCTTGACAGCGACAAAATTTTTGTGTTAGACTTTGCAAGCTCAAAAGGCGTTCCTCTGCGTGCGGGCAAGAACGTCGGACAAAGATGGGAGGACTTAACTTGAATATTATCGAACTTATTGAGAAGGAACAACTGCGCGACAACATTCCGCAATTCGCGCCGGGCGATACGGTTCGCGTCCATGCAAAAATCGTTGAAGGCAACCGCGAACGTATTCAGATTTTTGAAGGCGTCGTTATCGGGCGTCAAGGATCGGGTGTGCGCGAAATGTTCACCGTCCGCAGAATTTCTTATGGCATCGGCGTCGAACGTATGTTCCCTGTGCATTCGCCCCGCGTCGAGAAGATTGAAGTTGTTCGCCGCGGCGCGGTTCGTCGTGCTAAGCTTTATTATCTACGCAAGCTCACGGGCAAGGCGGCTCGCATTAAAGAAAAGAAAGCTAAGAAATAATTTTGACCGAAAAATTTTTGGAGGCTCGCTAAGGCGGGTCTCTTTTTTTGCAGTAGCATTGCGATTATTCCTTTCATAGAGTAAAATTTTCGAGAAAATCTTTTTGAGGTGATAAATATTGACTGACGAAAATTTTATGCGCGAGGCGTTGAGGATAGCGCAAAATGCAGAGGGCAGGACTTCGCCAAATCCTTTAGTCGGGGCGGTTATCGTTCGCGACGGTAAAATAATTGCGGAAGGTTGGCACAGACAAGCGGGAACGCCTCATGCGGAAATTCACGCGCTGAACATGGCGGGCGAACTTGCAAAGGGCGCAACGCTTTACGTAACTTTAGAGCCGTGCTCACATTTCGGACGAACGCCGCCTTGCGCAAGGGCGATTGTCGACGCGGGAATAAAAAAAGTAGTCGCGGCAATGAAAGACCCCAATCCTAAAGTTGCGGGGCGCGGTTTGGAAATTTTGCGTTCAGCCGGCGTTGAAGTCGAAGTCGGATTGTTAGAGAACGAGGCTCGTAAGCTTAACGAAATTTTTATCAAATGGGTAACGAAAAATTTGCCGTTCGTCACGTTGAAATTTGCCTGTTCGCTTGACGGAAAAATTGCAACTGTTGGCGGCGAATCGCAATGGATTAGCGGCGAAGAGTCGAGAAAATTTACTCATCACCTGCGCGACATTAACGACGCAATTTTAGTTGGCGTGGGAACTATTTGGGCGGATAATCCAAGTTTGACGACGCGCCTTCTTGAGGGGAAAAATCCTATCCGCGTGATTGTCGACAGCAACGCACGCACGCCTATTGATTCAAAGGTTGTGAACGATAAATCTGCGCGGACGATTGTCGCTGTCACTGAAAACGCGCCGCCCGAAAATATTTCCGAGTTAAAAAATCGCGGCGTCGAAATTATCTGCGCGGGCAATGGTGAGCGCGTCGACTTGAAAATTTTAATGCGCGAACTTGCCGAGCGTGAAATAACTTCTGTGCTCGTTGAGGGCGGCGGAACAATTCATTTTTCTATGCTTAAAGAAAATCTCGTTGATAAAGTTTTGGCGTTCATTGCGCCTAAGATTATCGGCGGGAAAAATGCTTTAACTGCCGTCGCGGGCGCGGGCTTTGAAAAATTATCCGACGCAATTAATCTTAAAAATTTAACGACGCAAAAACTCGACGAAGACATTTTAATTAGCGGTTACGTTACGGAGGTTTAAAATTGGACATAAAAAAAGAATTGCCGCATTTTTATATTGGCGAATCATTGGGCGGACAACAAAAATGGTATTCGCGAATCACGGATTTTGCAATGAACGCCGGCGGGTGCGCGGCAATCACGGCTTGCGACTGCGCCATTTATTTTGAAAAATATTTTAATCTGCGCGGGCTTTATCCGTTTGATTTGCAAAATATTTCGCGGAAAGATTATTTACGTTTTGGAAAAATTATGGAGCAATATCTTTATCCTCGCTGGTCTGGCGTAGACAAGCTGGAAATTTATTTGGACGCCTTCGGACGATTTTTAAAAGACAGATGCGTAAATAATTTAAAAATGTCGTCTTGGTCGGGCGAAAATAATTTTTTTGATTCATGGCAAATAATTTGTAAGCAAATCGACGATAAATATTTAATTCCGTGCTTAAATTTAAAACATCAAGATAAAACTTTGCAAGATTATGTTTGGCATTGGTTTATTTTAAACGGCTACGAAGTGCGCAACGGCAATTATTTTGTCAAAGCGGTGTCGTATGGAATTGGTTGTTGGCTAAATTTCGCGACGCTTTGGGACACGGGTTATCAGCAAAAAGGCGGGCTAATACTTTTTAAAATAAATTAATTCGCGTTGACAGACAAGATTAATCGTGATATTTTAAAAATAAATTTGCGGAGGATAAAATGTTCACGGGAATAATTGAGGAAGTCGGGCAACTTAAAAGTTTAGATGGCGGACGGCTCGAAATTTTTTGCGAAAAAGTTTTAGAGGACATAAAAATTGGTGACAGCATTAACACGAACGGCATTTGCTTAACGGTCGTCGAATTTGGCGAAAATTTTTTTGCGGCGGACGTTATGCCCGAAACTTTACGCAAAACTTCGCTTGCCGATAAAAATTTTAATCTGGAACGCGCCGTAAAAGTTGGTGACAGGCTCGGTGGGCACATCGTCAGCGGGCACATTGACGGCGTTGGAAAAATTTTAAGCATTCACGCAGAAGGCAACGCGCTTTTAATCGACGTGGCGGCGGAAAGTTTTTTGCTTAAACAAATCGCGGCAAAAGGTTCGGTTGCGCTTGACGGGATAAGCTTAACGGTTGTGGACGCGGGCGCGGGAAATTTTTCCGTGTCGATGATTCCGCACACTCGCGAAGTCACGAATTTTAAAAACAAGCGTGTCGGCTCGCTCGTCAACATTGAAACTGATATTTTGGCGAAATATCTTGAGCGGCTGATTAACTTTAAAGAAGAGCCAACCATAACCAAAGATTTTTTAGCGATTAATGGCTTCATATAATTAAACTGATTTTTTGATTGAATGGGGAGAAAATTTTTATGCAAGATTTTGCGACGATTGAACAGGCGATTGACGACATAAAACGCGGCAAGATGATTGTGGTTGTCGACGACGAAGACCGCGAAAACGAGGGCGATTTAATCGTTGCCGCCGAAACTGTTACACCTGCTGATATAAATTTTATGGCGACTTATGCCAAAGGATTAATTTGCACGCCGATTGACGGCAAAAGGCTTGACGAGCTAGAAATTGGGCAAATGGTTATCAACAACACTGACAATCACGAGACGGCGTTTACGGTGTCGATTGACGCTTACGATACTGAGACCGGCATTTCCGCTTATGAGCGTTGTCATACGATTAAAATGTTGCTCGACCCTGCCGCCAAATCGTCAAGCTTCAGAAAGCCGGGGCATGTTTTTCCGTTGCGTTCGGTTGAAGGCGGAGTTTTGCGCCGCGCAGGTCACACGGAGACGACGACGGATTTAGCGCGATTAGCAGGATTTTATCCGGCGGGGCTTTGTTGTGAGATTATGGACGACGACGGGCACATGATGCGCACGGAAAATCTTAAAAAGTTCGCAGCTAAGCACGGCTTGAATATAATCACCGTTCGCGCTCTGATTGAATATCGCAAACGTACAGAAAAATTCGTTAAAAAAATTGCCGACGTCGACTTTCCGAGTAAATACGGACACTTCAGATTAAAAGCTTACGAGAGCACACTTGACGGCAAATGTCATCTTGCGCTGGTTAAAGGCGATGTGGCGGGCAAGGAAAATGTTTTGGTGCGCGTTCACTCCGAATGCTTGACGGGCGACGCGCTAGGAAGTTTGCGTTGCGATTGCGGCGACCAACTTGCTACGGCGTTGAAAAAAATTAATTCAGCGGGCGAGGGCGTTTTGCTTTACATGCGCCAAGAGGGGCGCGGTATCGGGCTTGCAAACAAAATGCGGGCTTATGCTTTACAAGACGCGGGCAAGGATACTGTCGAGGCAAATGTTTTGTTGGGCTTTAAACCTGATTTGCGCGATTATGGCATTGGTGCGCAGATTTTATCGGACTTGGGCTTGACTACGATTAGACTTTTGACGAACAATCCCGCTAAACGCGCAGGGCTTGAAGGTCACGGCTTGACGATAACCGAACGCGTCCCGATTGTCATTGCGCCGACTAAGTTTGATAAAAAATATCTCACCGTCAAAAAAATTAAAATGGGGCATGTATTCTAAGGGGGTTTGGAAATGAACATTTACGAAGGCAACATCAGCGGAAAAAAATTTAAGTTTGCTATCGTCGTTAGTCGTTTCAATGATTTTATTACGAGCAAACTTTTGGACGGAGCATTGGACGCGCTTAAACGTCACGAGACGCCCGAAGAAAATATTTACGTAGCTAAAGTTCCTGGCGCATTTGAAATTCCGCTCGTGGCAAAAAAAATGGCGTCGACTAAAAATTTCGACGCAGTAATTTGTTTGGGCGCGGTGATTCGCGGCGCAACTTCTCATTATGATTACGTTTGCAACGAAGTTTCAAAGGGCATTGCGCAAGTCGGACTTCAAACCGGCGTCCCCGTGATTTTCGGCATCGTCACGACGGAAAATATTCAGCAGGCGATTGAACGCGCCGGAACAAAATCTGGCAACAAAGGCTTCGACGCGGCAATTTCGGCTATGGAGATGGCTAATCTGTTAAAAAGCCTTCCCAACGACGGCGTTACAATTAAAACGCGCAAAAGAAGAGGTCGCCCGCCGAAGATTGCGGAAGAGGTCTAAATTTTAATGACAGAACCGGTAGAAATTTTTTCGCCGCAACTTTTTATCAAAAATTCTCCTGAACAATGACATGGGAGGATTTTTTTTACGCCCAAATTTTTAAATTCGTTAAGCGTGCGGGAAATTCTTTCTTGCGTCGCGCCCGTCAAGTGTAAGCCGCCTATAACAGAGTAAATTGGCAGATTAAATCGCTCGCGAACGTCGGCAACGATATTCAATATGCCCGAATGTGCGCAAGCCGTCACAAGTGCAAGCCCATCGTCCTCGCGCAAAACTAAAATTATCTCGTCGCTAAAGTCGTCGGGAATTTTTTTATCGCCGCGCAAAAATTTACTCGGTATCGTTTCAAAGTCATAACGCCGCTTAAAATTTCCAACAAGCCAAGTATCCTCGTCAAGCTGAATCACGTCACGGCAAATTTTCTGCTCAATTCCCCGCGCAGATAAATATTTTTCATCAAATCCACAACCGCGATATTTTTCGTTAGAAAATTTTTCTTCCCAGAAGTTTTCGCCAGTATAAATCGTTTCAATCGGCGCGAAGTCCAAAAGTTTCTTAAAGCCGCCCGCGTGGTCGTAGTGCGAATGGCTTAACGCGGCAATTTTTATATCGGACAAATCGACGCCCAAAATTTTTGCATTATCAAACGCCGCGCCCGTGTGTCCGCAGTCAAAGATAAATTTTGTCCACGTCGTTTCAACTAAAAAGCTCAATCCATGCTCCGCGATTAGCGGCGAACCTTCGGGCTTTGTGTTCTCAATCAGTACCGTTAAAGTTGCCAAATTATTCACCAATGATAAAGGACATTTCCGTTTCAAAGGTCGCGCCGACTGCAAGCTTGATAATGCCTTCCTTGTCTTTTAACTCGCCCGTGAAGTCTTCGTAATCGGCGTGCCCGTGCCACGGCTCAATACAAATAAACGGCGCACCACCCTGCGCGGGCGTCCAAAAGCCCCAATACGGGAAATTTTTAGCGCGGATAGTAATTGTCTTTGAACTTTTACGCGAACAAACTGTTACCTCGTCAGATTTTAAGTCCTCGAAAACAAACGCGTCGCCTTTGAATAGCTCGTAAGTCAGCGGAAGTTCCGTGCCGTCAAGCGTCGGGATTCGTTCATGGCTAAGAGTTCCGTTAGCCGTAAGCGGAATTCGCGAGGATTTTTCTGCGCGATTAAATTTCAAATAGCAATCCTCAAATTTTTCTCTGTAGGCAAGCGGGCAACAAATCGCAGGGTGTGCGCCGATTGAAAAATAAATTTCCTTGTCGTCGACGTTGACAACCTTCCAAAGAACTTTGACTTCGTTACCGATAATCTTAAAAGAAATTTCCAAGCGGAATTCGTAAGGATAAACCTTGAGAGTTGCGGCGTTGGATTCGAGCGCAAAAGTCAGCGTATCATCAGTGGCGTCGACGAGCCAAAAATCCGTCGTGCGGGCGAACCCGTGACCGGGCAAAGTAAATTCCCTGCCCTCAGCGCGATATTTGTTGTTGACGAGCTTGCCAACAATCGGGAAAAGCACCGGCGAGGAAAATTTCCACCAAGTCGGGTTGCTGTCAAACAGATATTCCGCGCCGTCAGCGAGTGCGGTTATTGATTTAAGCTCCGCGCCACGATCAGCAACTGCAATTTTAAGAACTTTGTTTTGAATAGTGTGTAACATAAAAAATTCCTCCTAAAATTTTAATGTCTCGAAGATTGCCGCGTTATTTCAACCAAACCAAGCGGCGTCATATCAACAATTTTTGTTTTATTCCTATCAAAGGCGGCTCGTTCGCGCAAGAAGTTCATCAAAAATTTTTTATGCGCGTCGCTGTCCATGTCTATGAAGTCGACGATAATAATCCCGCCCAAATCGCGCAGTTTCAGCTGTTTTAAAATCAGCTCCGCCGCCTCCAATTTTAATGTCTCGAAGATTGCCGCGTTATTTCAACCAAACCAAGCGGCGTCATATCAACAATTTTTGTTTTATTCCTATCAAAGGCGGCTCGTTCGCGCAAGAAGTTCATCAAAAATTTTTTATGCGCGTCGCTGTCCATGTCTATGAAGTCGACGATAATAATCCCGCCCAAATCGCGTAGTTTCAGCTGTTTTAAAATCAGCTCCGCCGCCTCCATGTTAGTTTTTAAAATCGTCTCGTCAAAATTTTTATCGCCGATAAATTTTCCGGTGTTCACGTCAATCGCCGTCAAAGCCTCAGTTTTATCAATGACAATTTGCCCGCCGCTCGGCAAGGAAAGTTCACGCTGATTTATTTTAAAAATTTCTTCCGCCACGCCAAATTTTTCAAAAATCGGCTCGGAACCTTCATAAAAAGTGACATTATCGACATTTTCAATCAGACGCCGATAAATTTTTAAGTTATCAACGATAATTTCCGTGTCAAAAGTAAAATCATCGCGCAAAATTTTTTCAATCAAGTCGTTGTCGCTGTAGAGGAGCGCGGGAGCTTTCTTTTTTGAATTGCGCTCGCAAATTTTAGCCCAACGCTTCAGAAGATTTTCCAAGTCATCAAGCAAAAATTCTTCGTTGCAACCTGCCGCCGCCGTCCGAACAATTAATCCCGAATCAATCGGACGAATTTTTTTCGCCAATGCATGAAGTCTTTGACGTTCTGCGCCGCGAATTTTACTTGACACGCCAATATAACCCAACGTCGGTAAAAAAATCAATAATCGCCCCGCTAAACCAATATTTAAGGTCGCTCGTGCACATTTTGCGCCAATTTCTTCCTTTTCTATTTGAATCAAAACATTTTGCCCGACGGAAAACTTTTTTGACGCGCTGAATTGCAAAAAAACATTTTTATCGCGCCCAATGTCCACAAATGCCGCTTGCATTCCGGGCAAAACATTTTTTACGCGCCCTTTGTAAATATTCCCGACAAGTCGCGGGCTATCCTCTCTCGAAAAATGAATCGCGTTTACTTGTGCGTCCTCAATCACCACCGCGCTAGTCTCTCCAAGTTTGTGACTTATAATTATCCTCTTCATTGAATCACCGCGAACATTTTAACGCATAACTTCGATTGTTGCAAAATTTTTTACAAAAAAATATCCCAGCCGTTATTGGGCGGGAAAAAATTTTCGTTGCCGTCAATGTTTAAATCGCCGCTCAACTTTTGTAAAAATCAGCGGAATTATAAACAGGATTGAAAAGAACGGCAGAAACGCTTTAAAAAATATGTAAGCCTCAATGCTCAAAAATATTTTCATCAGCGGATAAATCGCGCCAGCTATTAATCCTAAAACTGCAAAGCCGATTATTATTCGCCAGAGTTTGTTTTTGTTAGATACTTTTGTTTTAAAATTTATAAATTTTTGCTCCAAAAACCAGCCGAGAAAAAACGCTAATCCGAATCCCAGCGCGTCAAAGGCGTCTGCGCGTGCCGCAAGCGGAGAGACTATTACTTTTCCGTTCAAAATGTCTTCCGGATACGATTTAAAATACAACCAAAGGAAAATTATTCCGACCGCAACCAAGCCGCCTAAGAAAAAAATTAATTTGCGATCGTCGTCTTTGCCTATCCATTTAAAAATTTTTTCTGCCACGAAAAATAATCCGATTGAATAAATTATCGCGACTAAAACATCTTGCGGAGTGTGCACGCCTAAAAAATTCCGGCTGAATGCGACCAATAAAACTAATAATCCGCATGGAATTATTAACCACGGGACAATTTTTCGGTAAAAAAATGCGAATCCGCCATAAACCGCCGTAGTAAATTGCGCATGTCCGCTCGGAAAAGAATATTCCGATGCTTTTGCCATTGCCTCTGCCGAAGGCGTTAATTCCGAACTGCTAAACCACGGGCGATATACGCAAAATGTTCCTTTTAACAGCACGTTTATCACGCGCCCGATTTCCGCGTTGAATAAAATAAAAATTCCCGCGTATTTATTTATGCACCAGAACAATATCGCAGGTATCATCGCCGTTAAAGGACTTTTCGGCAGAGCGGAAATTAAAGTAAAAAATCCCTCGCCGCCCCAATCATTACGCAAATCCTGCAGAAAAATTAAATAATCTAAGTCCACGACGCACCTCCAAATTCTAATTAATTACGTTTGTGACTGTTATTACTTTAAAAAAAGCGCGTATGTCATCTACCACCGCGCCAATATTTTTATTTGTAAATTTCATTTTAATAAATCGGATATTTTTCGCACAGAGCCGCTACTCTTCTCCGTGCCTCAATTTTTTTATTTTCGTCGTCGGGATTATTCAAAACCAATGCGATAATATTTGCAACTTCGCGCATGTCGTCTTCTTTAAAGCCGCGTGTCGTCAAGGCGGGACTTCCAAGTCGCAAGCCGCTAGTCACGAACGGGCTACGCGGCTCAAAAGGAATTGTGTTTTT
>CAMJKR010000063.1 GCA_946406415.1 uncultured Selenomonadales bacterium
CATTGCGCCGAAAATTAAGCACAAAAATTTTACGCCGATTGCAAAGAAAATATTCTGCTTAACGATACCTAAACATTTGCGCGAAATTTTTATCGCCCGTGAAATTTTGCGCGGGTCGTCGTCCATTAAAACAACATCAGCCGCCTCAATCGCCGCGTCCGAACCTAAAGCTCCCATTGCAATTCCCACATCTGCGCGGCTCAAAACAGGTGCGTCGTTAATTCCGTCGCCGACAAATGCAACTTTACCACTTGACGCCGATAAAATTTTTTCAAACTCTGTAACTTTATCGGCGGGCAAAAGTTCACTGCGATAATTTTTAATAGCAAGTTCGCTGACAACTTTAGCGGCAATTTTTTCCGTGTCGCCCGTCAACATGAAAATTTTTTCGACGCCGGCATTTTTCATATCGGCAACGGCTTCTTTAGCGTGCGGCTTAATCGCGTCCGAAATGACGACATGCCCCGCATAATCTCCGTTAACTGCAACGTGAATAATTGTCCCGACTTTGTAGCACGCTTTCCACGCCGCGCCAATCTCGTCCATAAATTTTTCGTTGCCGACGCTGACAACTTGCCCGTTAATTTTTGCCCGAATTCCGCGCCCGGCAATTTCCTCGACTTCCTCAACCGTGCAATCGTCGCGTTCGTTCGGATAAGCCTTGCGCAAGGAATTTGCTATTGGGTGCGTCGAATATCTTTCAACGTGCGCGGCAAGATGCAAAAGTTTTTCTTCGTCGAAGTTCAAATTTTTACTGTGAACGGCGTCGACTTCAAAACTGCCCTGCGTAAGCGTGCCGGTTTTATCCATGACAACGATTTTAACTTTGGACAGCGTTTCTAAAAAGTTTGAGCCTTTGATTAAAATTCCCTCGCGACTTGCGCCGCCAATACCCGCAAAAAAACTTAGCGGAATGCTGATAACCAGTGCACACGGACAACTTATTACCAAGAAAATAAGCGCACGATAAATCCACGTCGCCCAATCGCCAAAAATTATCGACGGGATTATTGCTAAAGCTCCCGCGCAGATTACAACGACCGGCGTATAAATTCTTGCGAACTTCGCGATAAAATCTTCCGACTTTGACTTGCGCGAACTCGCGTCTTCGACCAGCTCCAGAATTTTTGACGCGGTAGACTCGCCGAATTCTTTTGTTGTGCGAATTTTAAGGACGCCGTTTAAATTTATGCAACCGCTTATGACTTCCGCGCCGATTGAAATTTCACGCGGTAAACTCTCTCCCGTCAAAGCTACCGTGTTTAAAGTTGAATTGCCTTCCTCTACAATGCCGTCAATCGGAATTTTTTCGCCGGGCTGAACGATTATAATCGTGCCAACTTCAACTTCGTCGGGGTCAACTTGCTCAAGTCCGTCGTCCGTTTCAACGTTTGCATAATCGGGGCGAATGTCCATAAGCTCGGAAATATTTTTGCGGCTCCTACCGACGGCATAACTTTGAAACCATTCGCCGATTTGATAGAATAACATGACGGCAATCGCCTCAGTGTAATCGCCGTCTTCGTAAATCGCCAAAGCAAACGCCCCGACCGTTGCAATCGTCATCAGTAAACTTTCGTCGAAGGCTCGGAAATTTTTTATCCCGTGAAACGCCTTGAGCACAATATCATAGCCGACGATTAGATACGGCACTAAGTACAGCAAAAATTTTCCAACGCCGCTTACGTCTACAAAGTTCAGCGCGATAAGCAATGCCGCCGCAATTAAAATTCGGATTAAGTTTCTGCGTTGTTTAGCGTTCACAAGAAAATCTCGCAGTCCTTTTCGACGCGCTTGCAATTTTCACGAACGCGCCCCATAACTTCCTTAGCGTCAACGCCGTACTCAAATTCGACTTTCATTTTGAGCGTCATGAAATTTACAACAGCATCTTTAACGCCCGCAGTTTTTTTCGTCTCGACTTCCATAAGATTCGCGCAGTTGGCGCAGTCCACATCAATCTTGTAAGTTTTTTTCAAGCTAATCATCTCCAAAAATTTTTATTAATACAGAGAATTATATAGCACGGAGGATTTTAAATGTCAAATAGCACATTTGTCTGGTCGTATGCTCATTACTCTCGCCTTCGTATTGCAATTCGTTTAAAAATTTTTCTGCCGTTGATTATCGGATTCGCCAAATTGTATTCGTCGATTTTCCCGCTATCAATCTTGCCGAGTATTTCAAACTGGTCGGGATTGTATTTGTCGAGAAAAGTAATCGGGACGCCCATTACGCCAAAATAATCTTTAGGAATTTCTGCGGTCTTGGAAACTTCAATGGCGTCGTAATTATCGTAGCGCGGATAAAGTTCGGGCGAATACTCCATGTAAAGCGAAATATTTTCGTGCCGCTTGCGAATATCCAAATTCGTGAACCAATGCAAATTTCCAAAACTGCGCCACTTTTGCCCGTGCTTATCAATCCAAAATCTTGAGCCATGCCCCTCGTAGTCGTCCGGAACTTTAAAATGCGGGTCTTTTTTAAAGCCATAACCGAGCCAAGCTTTATTTGACATAATCAGCGGGAAAATTTCTTTGTAAGTTATGGCGTTCATGTTCCCGATAATCAGAAATTTTTTGTCGTAATGGATAAGTTGCGCGAAATATTCCCTAAACAAAGAAAACGGCGGATTAGTTACTACAATGTCAGCCTCGTTAAGCGCGTCAACGCATTCGGGCGAGCGAAAATCTCCGTCACCTTCCAAATACGTCACGAAATTTTTATTGTCATCAAGTAGGCATTTAACGTTAGCAAGGTAGGTTGCGCCGTCGCCGTTAAAATTTTTAACTTCGGTTACATCAAAGCGGATAGGCGAGCTGGCATAACAAGTTGCGATTAACTTTTTAAGTTTGAGGCGGTTAAAATTAATCGTGAAATACTTAAAGAAATCACTCTTATAAGGGTCGTCGCAGTTGCAAAGGACAACCTTGCCTACGAAAAATTTTTGATAGTGATATAGTTCGCGTTCAATGTCGGCGATTTGTGTATAGAATTCGTCTTGCTTAGCCTTAGCCGCCATGTGTAGATTTTTATTTTTAGTCAAAGGAGCACCTCCCGAAAATATTTTAACACGATTGCGCCGTTAGGAAAAATTTTTATTTACATTGCTCCGCGTTGCGAATATAATTGCAAACGCCAGCTGTTAGCTGATAGCTAATGGCTAATAGCTAAAAAGAGGTGTTACATTTGAAGAATCATACAAAGTACAGCAAAGGTTACTTCCTGCCGCCCGAAATGATTTTGGATTGGGCGAGCAAAGAATATCCCCAAAAGGCTCCGGTGTGGTGCAGTGTCGACTTGCGCGACGGTAATCAATCGCTGATTATCCCAATGAGCCTCGACGAGAAAATTGAGTTCTATAAAACGCTCGTCAAAATCGGATTTAAGGAAATAGAAGTCGGCTTCCCTGCTGCCAGCGATACTGAATACGCGCTCCTTCGCAAGCTGATTGAAGATAATCTTATCCCCGATGATGTGACTGTTCAAGTTTTGACGCAAGCGCGGGAACATATTATAAAGAAAACTTTTGAGGCACTCGACGGCGCGAAAAATGCAATCGTCCACGTTTACAACTCGACCAGCGTCGCACAACGCGAACAAGTTTTTAAAATGTCTAAGGACGAAATTAAAAATATTGCAATCGACGGCGCAAAACTTTTGCTTGAGCTTACTGAAAAGGCGGGCGCAAATTATCGCTTTGAATATTCGCCGGAAAGTTTCACCGGTACCGAACCCGAATACGCTTTGGAAGTTTGCAACGCAGTCCTCGACGTGTGGGAACCTGTCATTGACCGCCGACCTATTATAAATATTCCCGTAACTGTTGAGATGAGTTTGCCGCATATTTACGCCGCGCAGGTTGCCTACATTAATAAATATCTCAAGTTCCGCGATAAAGTTGTATTGAGCTTGCACCCGCACAACGATAGAGGTTGCGGCGTGGCAGATTGCGAGCTTGGACTTTTGGCGGGCGCAGACAGGATTGAGGGAACTCTCTTTGGCAACGGCGAACGCACCGGCAACGTCGACATTGTTACTTTGGCAATGAATATGTTCGCGCTCGGCGTCGACCCTGAACTTGATTTTACGAATATGCCCGAGCTTGTCGAAATGTATGAGCGCGTTACAAGAATGCACGTCCACGACCGCCAACCTTATGCCGGCGCATTAGTCTTTACGGCGTTCAGCGGCTCTCATCAAGACGCGATTGCAAAAGGTATGCATTGGCGCGACGAAAAAAATCCCGAACGTTGGACTGTACCTTATCTGCCAATCGACCCGCACGACGTCGGACGCGAATACGACGGCGACGTTATCCGAATTAATTCACAGAGTGGCAAGGGCGGCGTCGGCTTTATCATGGAGCAAAAATACGGCGTCGAAATGCCAAAAAAAATGCGCGAGGACTTCGGCTATTGCGTCAAAGCTGTCAGCGACCGCAAGCACAAAGAACTTTTACCCGACGAAATTTATCAGATTTTCAGCGACCAATATGTCAACGTCGACAAGCCCTATAAGCTTATCGAATTCCATTTGCGCAAGGAACCGGGCGGCGCACGTGTTGGCAGTGTCGATTTGGAAGTTAATGGCGAACGTGTAACTTACATGGCTCGCGGCAATGGACGCCTCGACGCCATTTCCAACGCCTTGCAAAAAAATCTCGGCATAACTTATTCCAACTTGACTTACAACGAACACGCGCTTGAAATCGGGCAATCTGCGCGGGCTATTGCTTACATTTCTATCACCGGCACGGACGGCAAAATTACTTGGGGCGCGGGCATGGACACCGACATTATTACCGCCTCAATTCAAGCCCTTATCAGCGCGATTAACCGCATGGTCACCAATAAATAATCAAGACAAAAAAAATTACGCGGAGAAAAATTTTCCCCACGCTTATTTATAAACATTTGTACGCCGAAATTATCGGCAAGCTTGAATCTCTCCGATAAGACTTTCCGTCCGCGTTAAAAGTTCAGCAAGTTTTTCGCTCTTAACTTTTTCATTAGCCGTTTGATTCTCGACGGCTTTTATTTTTTCGTCGAAGGTTGCAATAATCGGATTAACGTTTTGCGTCATGAAAGTTTGCACGCCGATTAAAATATCCCGCCCAATGTCGTCGGCAAGGTCATTAAAGCCCGACATAATTTCATTGCGTTTCCGCTGAAGTTCGCGCTCTTGCTCTTCAGCCTTTTTGCCTTCGCGGTGGAGCATGAAAATAGAAAATACTACAGCAACACCCGCCATCGCCGCGCCAAAAATTTTTGAACCGTTGCCTGTAAACGCGCTCGCAATTCTGTTAACGGTGGTCGGCTGGCTTACAATGGTCTCTTCAAAAAACGGCAGACTTTTTACCAAATTGCCAAGCCCGTTTCCAATCGGTGCCGAAAAAAGCCCCAAGTCTTCTGCGCCTAAAAAAGTTACAAGTGCTTTGGTTGCGTTGCCCGCGAAAATGCCCGCCTCGCTCGTGACGATTTGAACTGCAGGTTGAGCAAATTGCGCGGCAATCTGTGCGCCTTCCTGTGCAACAAAAGCTCCGGCTACGGCTCCGCCTGTACCTAAAACCGCCGCGCCGCCTTGAGCTAATCCGCTTGCGCCTTGAGCTTTCAAACGAATTGAAAAATTCATTTGGACTTGCTGAACAAAAGACGACTGCTCATAAGTTTTTAAGTCGGATTCGCTTTGCTCGGCAAAAGTTTTTATGCGTTCGGAAATTTTTTTCGCGCAGTCTTCAGCGGAAATTTTTATTCGTTCCTGCGCGTTGGCAAGTTTGCTTTTGTCGGCGTTTTCGTCTTTAAAAGTGAGACTTTCGGCGGTATCACGTCCGCGCCTTGAAACTTCCGTTTTAAAGTTTGAAATTATTCCGTCAATGTCTTGAAGGCATTCGCGCTTGCCGTCGAGCAAAATTTTTTTACCGTGACGAAAAGTTTCAATCAAAGCCGCGCAGTCAGAATTATCTTTATCGGTGGCATTGCCCGAAGCGTTGCGAATTTCGGCGGCGATTGTGTTCAGCGGCAAATTAATTTTCTGGAGAACGCCCTTTTCCGCGACAAAGTTATTTAAGTTATTGATGAAAACTTCGCGCCCGCTACGCTCCAGCCGACGATTTTTCCTGCGCTCGTCAGTTTCTTCTTGCGCCTTGAAATAAGACGCCGTGTCTACAAACGACAAATAAAGCTCTTTGGGATCGTAAGGCTTAGTAACTTTTTTCAAGTCCTCGTAGATAACTTGTTGCTGTTCGGGGACGTTGCCGAGCGCAGTCCTGTCCATTTTATTTACGACCAAAACCATATTGGCGGCGCGTTTCTGATTTATCGCCAATTCGCGGAAGTGGTCGCCCATGCGCTGACTAAAGCCCTCGTTGGTGATGACGAAGATTAAAAGTGCCGCGTGATTTATCTGCTCGTAAGTTATCTCGTCGTGGTCGGGGCGCAATTCGGTATGGATGCCGGGCGTGTCGATGATTTCCAGTCCGTTCCACTCGTAAGGCGTTGAATCTTGCGTTGTAATAGCCGCGCCGATTGCAACGTCTTCGCCGGTGAGCATTTTAATAATACTCGACTTGCCCGCGCTGTATTGCCCAACGAACACTAATTTAATCTTGCCGCTGTCGTCGGGGAAAATTTTCGGCAGGTTGGCGGCGTCAATGCCGAGCCGATTAAACTCGTCAGTGACTTCGCGCAAAAGTTGTGCGCCTTCCTTTGTAAATCTGCTAAGCTGAAATTCTTGCATAAAAATTTACCTCCTGCGAAGTTTCTCGCGATATTCGGCAACAAAATTCAACGCCGTTTGATTACGCTGTTGTTTGGCAAGCTGTTCAATTGCGTCGAGAGCGTCGCTGATAAATTCGTTGCTGACAGACGGACTGTTAAACGCGCTTTTAATTTTCTTTAAGTCTTCGCTGAATTTACCACTCGGAATGAATTGGATTGTTCCCGACTTTGCAGAACGTTTTAATTTTGTTGACTGATTATTTTGCGGCGGCGGCGAACTTTGCGGCTGAGGCGGCGGCGTGTAATTATTTTTAACAGGAACATTCGTAATAATCGGGACGCCCGCGATTTGTTGCGCGATTTTTAAACTCGTCGCGTTAACTTTTTTCTTCGGGAAGACGGCAACGGCATTTTCGGGTTTTTCATCGTCTTTGGTAAAATCTGTAGGATAAAAATCAACGTCGATGTCGCTGTTCAAAATATTTTTAACGGTGTCAGAAAGTTCTTCTTCAGCCTGCGTAACCGAAATTTTTTCGCCCAAAAGGTCGGACAGTTCAGCCGTATTTAAATTTGAGCGGTCGGCAAAAACAACCATAAGTTCGCCTGGCACTCGCGCAATCCCGTTAACGGAAGAGATAAAGCCTGCGCCCTTGTAATCAATCGCCTCCGCAAAAAGTTTGGTGTTGAGGTCGCTGAATTCCCAGAACAAAGTATTCGCCAAATCGCCTTGACTTTTGCCCAGCCGCGCCAACATAAATTGATAGCCGCAAAGTAAGTCGTGGAATTCGTCGATACCTTTAGCTAAAATTTCCTTGTTAAAAATCTCAACAACTTGATTGTGCATTTTGTCGAGCATTTCATAACTTGGCATAGTCAAATCTTCGCGGAGTTTTGCCTTGGCTTCGCGAATTTTTGCTTCCTTGTCTTCGAACAGGAACGAAAAAATTGCACTGCCCACGCCGATTGCAATTCTTGCGCCCCAACCAATGCCCGGTACCAACAGCAAAAGATTCGGCAAAACGAACGCCGCATATTTCCCCCAAGGCGTCGTGCCCTCAAGCTCAATGCTCGTCTTCGTGGTGCCGTTAAAAGCGTAGGAAAGTTCTTGCGTCAATTCGTCGCTAAGTTCTTTGCGCTTGCGTTCACATTCATCCGCAAAATCTTTAAGTAAAATTTGATATTGTTGATCGAAGTGCAGACTTTGCAAACGCTGTTGCCAATGCTCGTTAACTTTGTCGTCCGCGTAGTGATTTTCGGCAAAATTATAAATCGCGGCGTCGAGTTGCTCCGATAATTGCTTGTAAAGATTATCCAATTTTGTTTGCGAACGCTGTAAAAATTTTTCGCGCCACTCGCTAAGTTCTTGCCGCTTATCAAACCAAATATCACTCTCAAGCAAAGTCGTCCCGCTGTGCTCGTAAATTTTTAAAATAATGTCGCTCATGGGAACTGATACGCTGTCGGCAAAAGTTTTTATCCGTAAAAATCTGCCGTCGTCGCGAACTTTATCCAAAATAAAATCTTCGACTTCAACAAACCGGCTTATCTCAAAAACTTTAGGATTTTTATCTTGCGCCTGATACGCGGAAAGTAAATGCGTCGCGACAAATTTTATTCCGCTCCAATCTTGATTGTGACTGGCGGCAAATTGCTTGAACTGTTGCAACGTGGCATCGACGCTTGACATGTCGGAAAGTTTATCTTGCAAATCTTCAATGTCCAGTTCGTCGTTAATGTTAAAGTTCATTTTTACATTGATGACGCCGAGAACGGGTTTTCCGAAACTTTTCAGTTGAGCAAGACAAGCCGCCTCGTCGGGTTGAGGTGCGTCGCTCGTCAGCAAAAATAAAATTAAATCCGCCGCCTTAGCCGCCTCCATTGCAAGCCGTTCATCTTCTGCGCCCTCGAACGCGCAAATTCCAGGTACGTCCGTTATTTTTAAGCCGTTCCAATAATAGTCGCGAACGTCCCGCGTTGTACGCTGTGAACCTTTGCCGATTGATTTTCCGTTGCCGTGCGTCAAAATTTCCATGAGCGTTGACTTGCCCGCCATTGTGCGCCCGTAAACCACGATTGAAAAATCTTTCGACCGTTCGCGCAAAGCTTTAATGTCGTCACGAATTAATTTTACTCTGTCTACCAGTTGCCGTAAATCTTTTTTCTGCGTATCAACAAGTTCTGTATTTTGGATACGCTCAATTTCATTTTGCTCCGCGTCGGTTTGGGAAAGATTGCGCGATTCTGCGATTAACGTATCCTTAATCTCGTTGTACTTGCCCGCCGCCATTTTGAAACCTTCCTCAGCTGATTCGCGACATTTAGCAAGCTCCTGTTCGATTGTGCTATCACTCGGCTTGCGAACGGATTTTTTCGCAGAAACATTTGGCAACGGCTTTTGCGCGGACGGTTCGGGCGTCGTCGATATATTCATAAATTCCGCTAACGACTTGCCGCAACTCATACAAAACTTTACGTCTTGACGAAGAATTTCCGCGCCGCAATAAGGACAAAATTTCAACATGCACTCAACCTCCTAAGTCAACTAAAAATGGAACTAATAATGGAGCCGATAGCGTAAATAATCGTGCCGCATATAGCCAAAACAATTTCAATAATGGTGCGCAAAATCATCGACAACATTTTAATCACCCCGCTTGAAACTTTTTGCAAACTTCCTTGTTGATACGGTAAAAATCTTCACGGCTCATTTTATTCGACAAATTTTTTTCGTAAAGTTCATCGACGCGACAGAATATCGGACGCTCATTATAAATCGTGCAAAGATTCGTTGCCTCGTCTAAATATTTACAAACGCCGTCGGGTTTAGCCATATGCCGCGCAAAAAAAACTTCGCCAATCCGTCGACAGCAACAGCCGCAACGCTCACACGGAAACATTTCTATCCGGCTCCGCAATTT
>CAMJKR010000064.1 GCA_946406415.1 uncultured Selenomonadales bacterium
AGGCTCCACAAGTTAGGCGCATATCCTCATCAACAACAATAACATTGCCGATAAGGTGCGCCTCTTTAGTCTGAACGTTAAAAAGCGCGTGAAGCCCCGTCGCCTTAGTCGTGCCGTGCTTTAAAAGAACGTTCCCTTCCGCAGATACAACGCCCGTATTCATGTCATATTCGATTGCGTCGGCATTTACCTCAGAGGGCAAATCGTCCTTTTCCGCCGCTATTGCCGCCGAACTTATCAACATTGCCGCCAAGCCCGCCGCGCAAATTTTTTTTATCATATTAAAAGCCCTCCTCTTTAACGCCCTTCAAAACTCTAGCATGTCCAAACAGTCCGAACTTCTTAAAATCGTTTTCAGCATAAGCGAGGTCGGCGAAGGCGCGCATATCGTCTTTAGAAATTTTAACGTTACCCGTTGCGATAAGTCTTTCTTCGCCAATGAACCACTCAAGCTTATCGCTAAGAAGTTTTGCGCCGTCGGTATTTGTCACGTCAACATTATCCGTTGCGGTAATTCTATCTTCAGCGGCGAACCATTCAATTTTATCGCACAGAAGTTTTGCGCCGTCATCATTCATAACGTTAACTTCGCCAATCGCAGTTAAAATTTCTTTTTCCGTTAACCACGACAGCTCCTCGCTACGAAGTTCCGATTTGTCGACGTCGTTAACTATGACGACATCGCCCTCGACGTAAATAACTTTCTCCGTTTGGTCGTAAATGCCGCGCTTAGCCGTCAAAGACCAAATTTTATCGTCGTCGTAATATTTTCCTCTAACGTTTATAAGCTCCATATCCTGCGTAGTTGAATCAACGCGCAACTTGTCGCAAGTCAACTCCCAAATTATTTTACCGTCTTTTTCTTCGGCTATCGTGTTGCCTTCGTACTCCATGACGGTTGGCGGCTCGACTCTTTCCATTGGCGGCGGTGCATTCGGCGTCGTTCGGACTACCCACACCACTAAGCACACAAAAAAAATCACTGCCACTCCCGCTAAAAGTTTTTCCCGTGTGCTCATTTCGTCGCCTCCGAAGATTTTTTTCTAACTTTAACCGTATGATGTTTATTTGTCTTTTGCATTTCGGGCGGCGTGTTCCAACGCTTTTGAAACCACAGCCACTGCGTCGGATTTTCTCGTATGACGTCCTCTAAAATTTTTGTCATCTTTTCGGTAAAGCGCAAAAGGTCAGCGTCGGTGTCGCCCGTGTCCTCGAAATGCATAATTTCGCCAATTTTAACGAGGTGCCGCCCATTTTCTTTACGAATTATAAACGCGGGCAAAACCGGCGCATTGAATCTTCTTGCGAAAACTGCAGGTCCCAAAGGCGTCGAAGCTGTCTTTCCTAAAAATTTTATAAATGCTCCGCCAGGTCCAGCGTCTTGGTCAGCGAGGAAGCCTAAAATTTTTCCTTCCTTTAAAGCGCGTCCTGCCGCTCGAAGTTCATTTGTTCCGCGATTAAAAATCTCAACGTGAATCGTCGCCCGCAAGTCGTCCAATGCCCGTGAATACTGCGCGTTGGGTTGAAGTTTAGCGATTGCAGTTACAGGCATTCCGTTTAGAGAAAATGCCGCGCTCAACCATTCCCACGTGCCGATATGCCCTGTCAGCACAACGACGCCTTGCCCGCCCAATAGAGCTGTTCGCATTCGTTCCAAGTGGTCAATCTCTATATAATCCGACAAATTTTTTTCATTAAGATTGGGCATGTAAAAAATATCCAGCATATTTCGGGCCAAATTTATAAAAGATTTTCTTACGAGTTTACGCGCCTCTGCCTCTGAAATGTTCAGCGCGGGCATCATTTGCGCAACCGCCCGTTCCCGCTGTTTTTTGACGAGCAGATAATACAAATGCCCGAACACCTTACCCAAAAATAATAGCACGTCATAGGGCAAGAGCCGGATTATTCTGCTCATCAGCATCAGCGTTTTGTAAAGCATTTCTGCCTCCTAAAATTTTTATTGATTTAGATTAGTCAATTCCTTGTCGTCGAATTCTGCTGTAGTGTAGCGTTCTATAATGCCTGCCCAAAATCCTTTTGCTTTCAAAATAAATTCTATAATTTCTCGAACGGCACCGCGTCCGCCGAAATTATTCGCTACGAAATGCGCACGTTCAATAACTTCCGCTGAAGCGTCGCCGACTGCCGCCCGAAATCCAACTTGAACAAAAACGGGCAAGTCAATCACGTCGTCGGCAACGTAACAAATTTCCTCGTCCGTCAAGTTAAATTGCGCCTTAATTTTTTTGTAAGCATCGCGCTTATTCATTTGTCCTTGCATGACGACGGAAATTTTTAATTCGGCGGCGCGGCGAGCTGTCATTTGTGAAGTCCTGCCGGTTATTATCGCCGATTTAATTCCGCACGAGTGAGCAAGCGTTATTCCAAAACCGTCGCGACAATGGAACGCCTTAAAAAGTTCGCCGTCCGCGCCGTGATAAATTCCGCCGTCAGTTAACACGCCGTCCACGTCAAAAATTATCAGCTTAATGCGCCGTGCCCTGTCGAGAGCATCGCCGGAAATTTTCATTTAAACCACACCTTGCCTAAGTAAATCTGTCAAGTGAATCATGCCGACGGGGAAATTTTCTGCGTCGATAACCGGCAAAACTGTCACGGGGCGCGGCTTGTGTTTTTCCATTACCGACAATGCCGCCGTCGCCAATTTATCAGCACTGATTATCAGCGGCTCTTCAAACATAATGTGTTCAACAGGCTCATCAATAAAGCTACGATTTTTTTCTAAGGCGCGACGAATAATTCCGTCCGTGACCAATCCGACGAATTTATTTTGCTCGTTGACGACAGAGACCGCGCCCAAACCTTTAGCAGTCATCTCAAAAAGCGCGTCCTTAGCCGTTGCTCCGACTTTAACAATCGGATTGTCGTTGCCGCTGTGCATAACGTCGCCAACAGTTAGCAAAAGTTTTCTGCCCAAGGAGCCGCCCGGATGGAATAATGCAAAGTCGTTGGAAGTAAATTTTTTCTCGTCCATAAGAGCCATAGCAAGCGCGTCGCCCATAGCTAACGTTGCAGTCGTCGAGGCAGTCGGAGCTAAGCCTAAAGGACACGCCTCGCGCTCAACGCCAATATCAATAAAGTAGTCGCAATTCTTGCCGAGCGTGGAAGAACGCTTGCCGCACATCGCGATAACCGCCGCGCCAATTCTCCTAACAACCGGCAAAATATTTACAACCTCTGAAGATTCGCCGCTGTTTGAAATGGCAATCAACACGTCGTTTTCCGTCAACATACCTAAATCGCCGTGATAAGCTTCAGCGGGGTGCATAAAAAATGACGGCGTGCCTGTCGAGGAAAGTGTTGCCGCAATTTTTCTGCCGACGTGCCCAGATTTACCCATGCCGGTTACTGCGACGCGTCCGCGACAACTCATAATTTTTTCTACCGCCGATATAAATTCTTCGTCAATGCGCGGGATTAAATTTTCAATCGCCCCCGCCTCAATCTTTAAAGTCTCAATCGCTTTTTCTTTAATCATTTCAATGCCTCGTGAATTTTTATTGCGCCCGCTAAAATTTTTTCTAAATTGTCAAGGGCAATCATATTCGCGCCGTCCGAAAGACCTTCCGCCGGATTGTCGTGCACTTCCAAAAATAAACCGTCGACACCAACCGCACAAGCCGCCCTAACCAGATATTCTACAAATTCGCGTTGACCGCCCGAACTTGAACCCGCGCCGCCCGGCAGTTGTACGCTATGAGTGCCGTCGAAAATCACGGGGCAATTAAAGCCGCGCATAATCGGCAAGCCGCGCATGTCCACGACCAAATTATTATAACCAAACGAAGTGCCGCGCTCCGTTAATAAAATTTTTTCCGTGCCGCTCGCACGCAATTTTTCCACAACGTTAATCATATCCCGCGCAGAGAGGAATTGCGCCTTCTTTACGTTGACAGCTTTACCGGTTTTGGCGGCGGCAACAAGTAAATCCGTCTGCCTGCACAGGAACGCGGGAATTTGTAAAATGTCAGCGACTTCAGCAACCTGCGTGGCTTGATAAGTTTCGTGAATGTCCGTGACTATCGGAACGTTAAGTTCGCGCTTAATCGCCGCCAAAATCTTTAAGCCCTCGATTAAGCCGGGTCCGCGATAACTTTTTATTGACGAACGATTTGCCTTATCGAACGACGCCTTAAAAATATACGGCATACCGAGCTTGTCGGCAATTTCTTTAGCGCGACGCCCGATTTTTAAACTGCGCTCAAAACCCTCAAGCACGCACGGTCCAGCAAGCAAAACTAATTTGCCGCCGCCGAACTCGATATTTCCAACTTTAACAATGTTCATTTTGTCACCTCAAATTTAATCGTTAATGGCAAAAAGCAATCCTCTGCCGTCCACGAAGTCAACGCACTCCTGCCAGCCATTTTTCTCAAGGAACGGCTTCAATTCGTTGTAAACGTCGGTAAAGAAAATGTGAATCGCATATCGACGAGCAAACGAAAACAATCTTTCGGCGTCAATGTTATTGTTCTCGTCTTCCAAAATTTTGTAATCATCGAAAGGCAATTCAAAAAGCTTGCAAACAGGCTCCAGATAATTTTTCTCCCCCAAAAAGACCGGAGCTTTTTTTCCGAAGAGCGGCAACAACAGTCTTGAACTAAGTTTGAACAGCCGCTCATGTAATTTGTTGTCTTGCGTTGATTGCTTGCAAATATTCAAGAATTCTTTAAGGTAATCGGGATTTTCTTCCAACAGTAATTTCCAGCCGTCATCGTGCAATTCATTTAACGCCGCTATCATCAGTTGCAAGTTGTTAGCGTTTAGGCTTATGGCGACTTCGCTTAGTCCGTATTTCCAGCCTAATTCGGGAATGGAGCCCCAAAGCGATAAAATATTTTTCGGGTGCTGTGGAACGTATGTCCCATAGCCGTGCTCGCTCGCCGCAAAAGATATTGTCATGTCCTCTGCTACCAGCTTATATTTTTTGCGATAAGGCTTTTCAAGCATCCAATTTAAATATTCGCGTTCAAAGAACCATGCATGTCCTCCGAAGTCAACTGCGCAAGTTTTTTCGTTGCCGGTGTGCCAGCCGCCCCAAAGTGAACCGGTAGGATAATTTGGAATATCCTTTACCAGACAAGCATTTGTTACGTAAATGCCGCGATTTTGCATCATGTTCATATGGCAATTTTCAAACCAGCGCGGACCGGGAATTGTATCGTCGTCGAATATGCAAACGTAAGGCGACTTGGCAACTTTATTGGCAAATTCAAATCGTTTCCATACGCCGCCATTTGTCGGAGAAACTTTATAGCTATCGAACGCGCCCAAAATTTTTTTATTCAGCTCAACTTTATAGTAGCCGTCAATGCCGTCTTGATAAAGAAAAATTCTGCGCGGCTTGAGCGTCTGATTCCGTATCGCTGTAATCTGTTGAGCCAAAACTTGCGGGCGTTTGTAACACGTCAATACAACGTCAATGTCTAAGTCGATTTTCTTCCTGTCGAACATCCAACAACTTTGTTGAGCATAAGCCGTACCGTCAACCATATAGGGACGAGTAACTCTCTCGTGTGTCATTAAATCGGTTGCCGAGCCGAAATCGATATAACAATTATCGGGATTATTTTTGAAGAGCGCGGCAATAATAATGCAAGACAGCGGACCAGCAGAAACAACGTATAATAAATTTTTCTCGTGCCCGAAATCGGCGATTATCTGCCGAATTAAATTTTTGCAATCTTCCTCGTAAAACTTAACGCAATCATCGCCAACGACGTAATGTTTCTTGATGTTGAGTTTACCGTATTTTTTACCCTTGCCGCGCCAATTCGTTATCAAGACGGCGTCGCGATCCAATTCTTCGAAATTTTTTTTGAAAGCTTTAAAATTCGAGTTCAACCAGATGTTTGCAAAAGTTATGTTGTAATTTTTTATGTTTTGCAGATACCAATAGTAAGCTAGAGAATCGCAACACGGGCAAGAAATGCCGTAATAAAAATTGGGCGCGTCAATCTTCAACGTTTCTATTAAAGCTTTTCCGAGCGGCGTAACACCTTCCTCAGCTGTCCAGCCGTCAATGCCATGCATTTTCCTTCCAATCATTAAACCGAATTCGCCATCGGCAGAACGTGAAAGCGCAAAATTTTCGCCGCGCAAGATTTTCTGCCAAAATTTTTCGTATTCGTCTTTGAGGTAAATAATTTTGTCGTCGGCGCGAACGCGGTCAATTAATTCCCAATGATTTTCTGCGTTACAGGCGATATAGAATTTTTCAAGCATCAACCTTTCCCCCTCCGATAAATTTCGTTGACGAGCTTTAAATCTTCCTCCGTATCGACACCCACGAAACGGCACGAACTTTTTATGACGCGAATTTTAAAGCCATTTTCTAAAGCGCGAAGTTGTTCGAGTGATTCAGATTGCTCAAGCGGTGTCGGCTCCATTTTTGCATAGTCAAGTAAAAAATTTCTACGGTAAGCGTAAATGCCAATATGCTTGAAAACTTTCGACTTGCCGACATTGCGCGGATAAGGTATCAGCGAACGCGAGAAATACAGCGCGTCATTATTTTTATCGAGGACGACTTTGACGTTATTAGGATTGTGCATTTCTTCCGCGTCGAGCAGTTCAGTCGCGACGGTTGCCATTTGCAAATTTTTATCCTTAACAAATTCCGCGACGAGTTCATCAATCAAGCTCGGCTCAATAAGCGGCTCATCACCCTGCACGTTAACGACAACTTCCGCGTCGGGAAATTTTTCGGCAACTTCCGCTAAACGGTCGGTTCCGGTTTTATGGTCGGCACGAGTCATCATTGCTCGCCCGTGATTTTTTTCTACCGCCTGTAAAATTCTGTCGTCGTCGGTCGCTACGATAACTTCAGATACGGATTTTGCTTGATTAGCTCGTTCCCACACGCGACAAATCATCGGCTTGCCGCAAATATCTTTAAGTGGCTTGCCGGGCAGTCGCGTCGACGAATATCGCGCCGGTATCACGCAGATTGATTTCATATCCTTTCCTCCTTAAAATTTTTCCGGATAAATCAGTTCAGCCATAGTTTTAACGGCGTCGGGATAATTCAAGCCTGGACTTAACAAAAATAAATCTTGCGGCAAAAAGTAAAGTTTATTGTTCTTAACCGCGCCGATAGCTTGCCACGCGGCATTTTCTGCAATAGCTTTTGTCATGTTAGATTTAATCTCGTCAATGTCGCCCATGCTTGTAACGAAAATTATTTCGGGATTTTGTTCAGCTAAAGTTTCCATGCTGTAAGGCGCGGCGTCGGGATTTTTTTCAAGCGGCGTCATACCGGAGGCAACATTTTCCCAATCAAACATTTTAGCGATTGAACCGGCAATACTCCCGTCAAGCTGAACTGTCAAGCCCTGCGCCGTCGAGTGAAGAATTGCCACGCGCAACTTTTCTTTAGGAACTTTGTCGACGATATTTTTTATTTCGGCGTCCATGTCGCTGATAATTTTTTCGCCAGCCGCCTCGTCGCCGCTAATCTTAGAAAAAGTTTTCAAGCCGCGTTTCACGTCATCATAAGTTTTCATCTCAACGACCACCGCAGGAATTTTATTTTCCTCCAGCACGGGCAAAAGTTTTTCGTTCATGCCCTTGTTAATAATAACCAAATCGGGCGCACAACTCAACAGCCGCTCTACGTCAACTTGATAGACTGCGCCGACGCTCGCCAAATCTTTAGCCCAATCGGGCATTTTATTTTTTGAATCGGGTCGCCCAACAATCACTCCGCCGACCGCGTGCAATGGCTCCAAAAATCCCGCGCTCGTTACAACTATCCGCGTTGGCTTTTGTTGAAGAATAACTTTTCGCCCTAAATCGTCTTCAATCGTCGCAAAAGTTTTCGCTTGCTTAACTTCGACAGGTGCAGAATTTTTTTCCCCGCCGCAACCGGTAATTAACAAACTCGCCGCGCAGATTGCCGCCAAAAATTTTTTAATCATGATTGAACCTCCGATAAAAATCCCACTTCTTTAATTTTTTCCTTGTAATAAAAGGCAATTAATATAATAAAAATAGGATACATAATACTCCAATTCCGAAGCTCAAAAACCCAACCGAAAAGCATGATAAGCGGTGTGTTTATTGCCAGTGCGAGTTTAGCATAATTTTTCAAAGAGCTGTCAAGAAATTTCCAAGCAGATTTTACAATCCAAAAAATTAATACCAGATGTAACAAAAATGCTTTCTCTCCGCTGATTACGCTGTAAGTGTGTCCTAAAGTGTTGAAAATAATCAGAGGATGTTCTGAACCGCGTAATATAAACATCATTACAACGAAAATCACGAAGAAAGCGTATGACAACAGAGGACTTTTATTGTAAGTTTTTTTGCAGAGTATATAAACTGCAATAAAATACACAAACATTACAATGACTGCAACATCATCTATAAAGTGATATTCAGCCGTGAATCCCGCATTATCAGCAAATCGTAAAAATGTCGGCAAGTAAGTCAATAATGCAAGAAAACCTGAGACAACAATCACCATAAATGTAGTTTTTGTTGTCTGCGTGCGACGTAAGAGCGGATATAAAGTCAGCAAAAAGAAAAAGAAACTTTCTTTGTTGTGTGCGGCAAGCGGCGTCATGAAAATCAACGCGAGATAACGTCCTTTGAGAGCAAAATACGTTGCCAGCGAAAAGAACAGCAATTCACTGAAATCGTAGAAGAATCCGCCAACAGTTTCAAGATATGGAAAAATTATTGTAAAAGTTAACGGCGCCAAAGTTCCGGCAATTGGATTCCCGGTCAAGTCGATACAAATTTTCCTCCATACAAAGACACTTGCAAACAAACACATAAACGCCAGAACATAGACAGTATAGTATTCAATTAAAAATTTATCTTCTATGCTAACTGTTTTAAATTTATCAGCAAGAAAATTATCATTCTTAATTTTTTGAACCAATACTTCTTTTGTTTCATGAGGCAAAACTTCGACGACACCTTTTGATATAGAAATCAACAGCTGACGATAAACAAACGGCTTGTGTGCAGTTCCTTCATACATTGTTTTAAAAGAATGTCTGTAAGGTCTATAGCCCACTAAATCGAAAAAACCCCATTTGACGAAATATCCTTCAAAAGCTGCCGCCGAGATTACGAAGACAATAAAAACCAACAGTACTTTATTCATAAAATCTGACATAATCGTTCTCCTTTCATAATTGGCTGATATTTACGGCGTAAGCTAAAACTATGCCCAAAAGTAATCCGGCAAAAATTTCAATCCAAGTGTGACCTATTTTTAATTTTTGCCGCAAACCATGAGCATCAAACATAATGATAATAAGTACTGCCGTGCCTAATGAAAAAATTGGCGTATTAAAACCTTCGGAAAAGCCGCATAAAAATACGGTTGAAGATAAAATTGCTGTATGAGTGCTCGGCAAACCTCCGTAACCTATAAGTTTTCTTGCTTTTTTGCCGAATCTTATAGAATTAATTATAAATTTAAGAGTACCAGAAGTTAACCAAGCTATAAATGGCATTAAAATAAATTTCATCGTTTCAAACATTCCTAATAAAAATTACACTGGCGACATACAAAATAACAGTGATTAATATCGGAGTTTCCTTGTATAAAACTTCGTCGGGAGCACCGCTGTTTTGTTTA
>CAMJKR010000065.1 GCA_946406415.1 uncultured Selenomonadales bacterium
TGCGGCTTATATCCCCATAGCTAAAGCTAGGGGTATTACGCCGCTTTTCGATAAATGGGAATGTATCTATCCGAATCGTCGTCAGCAAAGAGAGCGTAAGTTTCTGCGCCGCTATTATTGTAATAACGAAACTTTAGCGCGCGAATTTCTCTCCGTTGCAAAACTTTTGGATTGAAAGAACAAGCTTGCAGAGTAATAGAAAAAATTTTTTCAAATTATATCCGCATGAACATTAAAAATCTTCACAGGTAATCGTAGAGAATGGATGAAGCTGTTATTAAAATCAAATCGAACGCCGCAATTACAACGAGTGAACTTATCTCGAACGCGTCGCCTGCAAATGAAATTTCTGTCAGAGTTATCGCAGGCAAAAAAATTGGAAGCGTTATCGGGAAAAGTAAAATTGGGAATAATCCGCCCTTAACTGTCGCTGAAGTCGTCAATGCCGCCGTCAACGTGCCCGCCGCCGCAATTCCAATTAATCCAAAAAAAATCGTCGCAAGGAGCAAGAAAAATTTTTCAACGGCAACATCAAACAGAATTAAAAATATCGGCAGGATAAAAATCGTCAGCGCAGTCAGTGACAAGAAAACGTAAATCATTTTGCCGAAAAGAATTGCCTGTGCGGCGGCGTAAAGTTTTAAAGTTTGAAGAGTTCCTGCTGTTGCCTCATCGTCGAAGGTGCCCGATATGCCCGCACTTGCTGCGAAGAATATCACGACCCATAACAACGCCGCAAAAAATTTCGGTTCAACAAATGCGCCGCCCGTCGATAAACTCAAACTGGCTACGGCTGTTAAAGCGAACATCATCATTGTTGCGAACGATGCCCGCCGCCGCAAGCCGATTATAAAATCTTTTCGGACGATAGCCGCGACTTGTTCAAAGCGGGAGCCGAATAATTTCATCGCAAATTTTTTCCTCCGCTTTATCGTTCGTGGCAAGCAAAATAATTTTATCAAACTTCGCGGCTTGAATTTCGTTGAAAAATTTCTCGCGCCCGTCGTCATCAAGGTTAGCAGTCGGTTCGTCGAGAAGCCAAATATCCGCATCGACGCTCAAGAGAATTGCAAACTTTAAACGTTGCTTCATGCCCGTTGAAAAATTTTCTGAGCGGACATTTCCAAAAGCTTTTAAATCTAAACCGACTCGCCCGCCGAGTTCTAAAATATTTTTCGCAGATAAAGTTTTACCTCTAAGCTCAGTGAAAAAAAATAAATTTTCTTCTGCCGTCAAACCGTCGTAAATTTTCATTTCGGGCGAGACGGCGGCTATTTTTTTTTCAACGGGCAATTTGACTTCGCCACTGTCGGGACGAATAATTTTTCCTGCGAGCTTTAGGAAGGTTGACTTACCCGCACCGTTGGATCCAGTGATTCCGATAACTTGCCCGCCGCGCAGATTCAGCGAAATATTTTTAAACAGCGCACGCCGTCCGAAACTCAAGCTTACATCATCAAAAATAATCACCGAAGCATTTCTTTGTTGAGACGCATCCATTTTTCGCCGCACTCAACTAGCCCTTCTACCTGCATTTGTGAAATTTCCCGCGTTAAAGCCGAGCGGTTGCACTCCAATTCTTTAGCTAACTGGACGCGACCCGGCACGCGTACACGCTCCGAGCCTTGACGACGTTCGCGTTGTAGCAGATAAAGAATCATTCGTTCGCGAAGTGTTTTTTGGCTAAGCAATTCAACTTTTTGCATCATCAAAACGTTTTTGCGGCTGAATGCCTCCAATAAATTCTTCATAACAATGCCGTGCATACGTCCGAGCTTAGGTCCGGCGATGAGCAGTGAACGATAGGGCAACCACATTATAACGGCGTCGGTTGTAAGCTGAACACTCGTAGCAACTAAATCTTCGCCAAGAATTGCTGAGACCGTTCCGAACATTGCGCCGCTTTCGAGTGAATGTCCAACCGTTTCATTGCCGAGCCTGTCAAGAGCAAGAAGTTGCGCCTCGCCGCTGACAATCACTCCGATATTTGCATTGGGCGCAAATGCCTCCAAAACTCTTTCGCCGCGATGATATCTTTTTACTGTCGTACCCGTAAACTTAACAAATGTCTCAATCTCGTCCGGCAATAACTCTTTAAAGAGCGGCACGCTTTGCAAATCTTCTCCAGTCAACGCCGCTCACCTCCCGATAAAAATTTTTCCGATTATACTACCAGCGATTTTATCACACTGTTAAAAATGTCACAACGTCCGCTTAAAATTTTAAAGATTTATTTGACTAAATAGCGGCTTTGACGCTAAAATTAGTCAATTAAACGGAACGGCGTGATTACTATGGAAAATATTATTCTTCGACCTTACCAGCAACAATTTATCGATGATGTCAGAAATGAATTCATGCAAAATCACAAGCGTGTTGTCGGCGTGGCTCCCTGTGGCGCGGGCAAAACTATCATGACAGGCTGGATGATTCGTGAAGTGGCGAGGCGCGGCAAGACAGCAATATTTTTTGTTCACCGCCACGAACTTATTAAACAGACGTCAGAAACTTTTGATAGGCTTGGAATCGAGCACGGAATTATTTCTGCCGGATTCAAAGACCAACTGGATTTGCCCGTTCAAATTGCAAGCGTCCAAACTTTAGCTCGCCGCTTAAAAAAAGTCGCCTCACCCGATTTTTTAATCTGCGACGAGTGCCACCACATTTTAGCCAACACTTACAAAAAAATCCTAAACGCTTATCCCGACGCTTATTTACTCGGTGTAACGGCTACGCCACAACGTATGGGCGGCATCACTCTTTGCGACATTTTTTCTGCAATGGTTAAAGGTCCAACTGTCGACGACCTCATAAAGCTTGGCAACTTAACCGACTTCAATTATTTTGCCTCTGCTACCAAACTCGACCTTAAAAAAGTTAGAATCAAATTCGGCGAATATAATAATTCCGACTTAGCTAAGGTTATGAGCGACAATCGAATTATCGGCGGTATCGTCGACAATTACAAAAAAATTGCAAGCGGTAAATCTGCCATTTGTTATTGCGTCAACGTTAAGCACTCAATGAAAGTTGCCGCGTCTTTTAAAGCGGCGGGAATTGTTGCTGAACATGTTGACGGAGAAACTCCTAGCAAAGTTCGTGAACGTATCGTTGAAGATTTTAGATTGGGCAAGATTAAAGTCCTCTGTAATGCCGAACTTTTCAGCGAGGGTTTTGACGTGCCGAATATGCAAGCCGTTATCCTCGCCCGCCCGACAAAATCTTTAACGCTTTTTATTCAACAGGCAATGCGCCCTATGCGCCCCGACCCGACTGACCCGAAAAAAGTCGCTATTATTATTGATCACGTGCAAAATTATCTGCGGCACGGTTTGCCCAATGAAAATCACGACTGGTCGCTTAATCCCAATAAACCTAAAATTCATTTGCCAGCACCCACTAAAGAATGTCCGGAATGCGGGCTGGTTGTCCCGTTCGGCATGTACACTTGTCCTGAATGCGGCTATAAATTTGTCACCGAAGAGGACGAGGAGGAACGCTTAACTGAGCATGAAGGCATTTTTATGCAGATTAAAAAGAAATTTGCGCCGCCGCCTAAAAAACCGAAACCGCGTGTAATTCATGCGCCGACGACGCCGGAAGAATTTATGGAGATTGCTAAAGCCAAAAATTATCAAGTTGGCTGGGTTGCTTTTAAATCTCTCGAATACGCCAAATCTTATGAGGATTGTTTGCATATTGCGGAAGTATGCGGCTATCAAAAGGGCTGGGCTTATTACAAATGGGAGGATCTCAAGAAAAAATTTCCAAGTAGAAATTATTCGCGGCGTTCATCATCGTCACGACGAGAGATTTAAGTAAATGCATATAACGGGAGGAAAAATTTTGTTTATAGCCGACAAATACGATGTGATAGTAATCGGGGCGGGGCACGCGGGAATTGAGGCGGCATTGGCTTCTGCGCGGCTGGGTTGCAAAACTTTGCTTACAACTTTATCGCTGGAAAATTTAGCAATGATGCCGTGCAACCCTTCAATCGGAGGTCCCGCTAAAGGTCATTTGGTTAGGGAAATTGACGCGCTCGGCGGACAAATGGGAATTGCCGCTGATCAAACTTGTATTCAATTTCGCACGCTTAACACCGGTAAAGGTCCCGCCGTTCAAGCTCTGCGCGCTCAAGCCGATAAAAAAATCTATCAAGCCGTCATGAAAAACTTTTGCGAAAACGTCGACGGCTTAGACTTAAAACAACTGCTTATTGAAAATATTTTAGTTGAGGATAATAAAGTTTTCGGTGTTAGCGCGGAGACGGGTGAAACTTTTTTGGCAAGCGCGGTAATTTTAGCTAGCGGCACTTATCTTAGCGGAAAAATTATTATCGGTGAAAGTATTTTTGACGGCGGTCCCAACGGTCAACGAGCCGCCCTTAAACTTTCTGCCGCGCTGAAAAATTTAGGCGTCAAGCTTATGCGTTTTAAGACGGGCACGCCTGCGCGGGTTGATGCAAGAACTTTAGACTTCGACAAAATGGAACTTCAACGCGGCGATGAACCTCCGCAAAATTTTTCGTTCATGACGAGGACGCCCGTAATTAATCGCGTGAACTGCTACTTAACTTACACGAACGAACGAACGCACGAAATCTTACGTCGTAACCTGCACCGTGCACCAATGGCGAACGGAATTATCGAGGGAATTGGTCCACGCTATTGTCCGTCGATTGAATCCAAAATTATTCGTTTCCCCGATAAAGAACGCCACCAACTTTTTTTAGAGCCGGAAGGTTTGAACACGCAGGAATATTACGTACAAGGCATGTCGACTTCAATGCCAATGGACGTGCAGATAGAATTTTTGCACACGATACCAGGACTTGAGCGAGCAAAAATTATGCGGGCGGGCTATGCGATTGAATACGATTGTCTTGACCCGTTGCAACTCAAGCCGACGTTAGAATTTAAAAATATTGCGGGATTTTTTTCGGCTGGACAATCGAACGGCACCAGCGGTTATGAAGAGGCAGCCGCGCAAGGATTAATCGCGGGGATAAATGCGGCGGCGTTCGTGAAAAATTTTGAGCCGTTGATTTTGAAACGCTCCGAAGCTTATATCGGCGTGCTGATTGACGACTTAGTTACGAAGGGCACCAACGAGCCTTACCGCATGATGACTTCCCGCGCAGAATACAGACTTTTGCTCCGTCAAGACAACGCTGACTTGAGATTGACGCCGCACGCAATTAGAATCGGACTTGCCTCACTCGAACGCCAAAAAATTTTCGAGACTAAGCGCGACGAAATTTTATCAGCAACTCAACGCCTCAACGAAATTAAATTGACGCCGAGCGCGGAAGTTAATCAAAAACTTTCGAGCTTAAACTTGGGAGAAATTCATAACACAATGCCGCTTGCTGAACTTTTGCGCCGACCTTTTGTTACGTATGAAAAACTTCGCGCCGCGTTTGATTTGCCAGAAATTTCTTCGGACGCCGCCGCGCAGGTTGAAATCAGCATTTTCTACGAAGGCTACATAAAAAAACAGGCGGAACTCGCCGCTAAGCTGGACCGCCTGGAAGATAAAATTATTCCAGCCAAAATTGACTACAACGCGATAAAAAATTTGCGCGTCGAGGCTCGTGAAAAACTTTCCGCAATTCGCCCGCGCTCAATCGGGCAAGCGTCGAGGATTTCTGGAGTGTCGCCCGCTGATATTTCCGTTCTGTTAGTCTGGATTGAAACGCTCTAAAATTTTGCGTGGAAGACGAGCATTAATTCAATCATTATTAACGAAAAACTTTCTCGCGGAATTTCACGCGGCGGCAACTTTTCTTCAAGAAAATTCCTCGCGTCCTCGCCATTAAAAAATTGTCGTCCTAAAGCGTAGAAACTAATCGACAATGCATAACCCGCCGACATTATCCACGGTATCGCCAATGAAAATTTTTCTGCCAGGAAATAAAGCACTCTGAAAAGTTTCGCACCCACGTAAATAACAATTCCCAAAATATACGGCAACATCTTAATGACAGCTAAAATAATCGCCGGAATAATCACGAACAAATAAAGTATAACAGCCGGCATAATGTTCACGCTCCTTTAAAACAATTTTCAAAAGTATATCAGCAAAATATTAAGCTACTATAAAATTTTTTGTCAAGAATTTAGTTGCCCGCGCAACAACACGCCAAAAATCTCAATGATATAATCAGCAAAATTTATCGATGGGAGGCGCAACTTGTGCGGGGAATTTTTTTGATTATTTTGCTGGTCGGCTTCGTTGCCTACGCGGGCTTAAATCTTGCTGAAAGTGTGACGCCTTACGTTAGCATTGCTGAGGCGCGTGCGACTTCAAACGGCGTGCAAGTTAAAGGTCTTCTCGATAAAAATTTTGAACCCGTGCAGACTAGCGACGAGTTTAACTTCAGCCTGAAAGATGAGGTGACGGGCGAAACAATGCGCGTTAAATTCGACGGCATTAAGCCTGACCAATTCGACGAGGCTTATCACATTGTCGCGGTCGGCAAGTATGATGCGGCGGACGAAACTTTTCACGCTAAAAAACTTTTGATTAAATGTCCGTCTAAATACGAGGGACAAAAACCCCAAGCCTGATTTAAGGGGGAATGTTATTGACGGGAAATTTACTTTTAGGCGGCGGCTTGACTGCGGCACTGGCGACGATGGCAATTTGTTTTGCTCAAAAAATCCCGTCGGCTCGGCTGGTGAAAATAATCGCGCTAATATCAGCGGCATTTATCACTGCGGCAAGTTTGCTACTTTGGATTTTGATCTTTGAAAATGATTTTAGCGTCGAATACGTCGCAACTTATTCCTCAACGACGCTCCCGACGATTTATAAAATTTCGGCGTTTTGGGCGGGGCAACAAGGCTCGTTTCTGTTGTGGCTGATGATTCACGCGATAATTGGCGCAGTGTTGACATTTCGCAGGACTTCAGCGGCGGCATTGGGAATTTATTTCCTGTTGCAAAGCGTGCTAGTTTTTTTAGTCTTAGTGAAGTCGCCATTTGCTGAACATTCCGCGCAAGTTTTCGAGGGCGTTGGCTTAAATCCACTGTTGCAAGATTTTTGGATGGCAATCCACCCGCCGATAATTTTTGTCGGATATGCGCTGTTAGCGGTGCCGTTTGCGTTAAGTTTAGGAAGTTTATTAACAGAGGCGGCGTCGCGAAATTGGCTTGAAGAGGCTCGCAAGTGGACGCTTCTCGCGTGGAGTTTCTTAGGCGCGGGAATATTTATCGGCGGCTATTGGGCTTATAAAGTTTTAGGCTGGGGCGGCTATTGGGGTTGGGATCCCGTAGAAAATTCGTCGCTAGTGCCCTGGATTTTAGCAGCAGTCCTCTTGCACTTGATAAACCTTGCGCGAAAAAAATCTGCAGTCTTAGCTCAAGCACACGTGGCGGCGACGTTTACATATTCGCTGGTAATTTACGGAACATTTTTAACGCGGTCGGGGATTTTAGGAGATTTCTCGGTTCACTCGTTCGCAGGCTCCAATATCGGCATGGTAATTGCACTTGTCAACGCGCTTGTCCTAATCGGCGGGCTTGTGATAATCCTCGTCAAGGCAAAACAATTTCCGCAGGGCGAACTTTATAAATCTTACGGCGAATCCTCTTTTATAGTTTTGTTGAGTTGCCTGTTGATGATTTTTATTGCGACGATAGTTTGGATAGGAATGTCAATGCCGCTGTTGACGCAACTAGTTGGACAGGCGGCGGCAGTCGATTCAGATTTTTACGTAAAAAGCACCGCGCCAATAGCTTTAACCTTAGCAGTGCTGATGATTTACACGTTCGTAAAATTCGGACGCATGATAAGTTTAGGCGGGAAAATTGCGCACGTCGGATTTTTGGCAATGTTAGCGGCGATTGTAATTTCCGCTCAAGGTGAAACTGTTACGCAAGAATTACAAACACGCGCTAAAGTTTCAATCGCGGGGCACGAAGTCATTTACGAGGGACAAGTTTTTCAAGAAGACGAACGGCAAAAATTTTACGTCTACAATGTTGACGGCGAAATTGTTAAAGCTTTAACGAAACTGCGCGGCAATGGCGAGGATGCGGCTCGTGAACCGGCTATCTTGAAAAATTTTTCCGGTGACATCTACATAGCTCCGCACGCGCCCAAAATCGACAGCGTTCAAGAATTAATGCTTACCAAAAAACTTTTCGCTATGGACGGCGAATTTGGCTACGTATTTGAAGACGCGCATATTGATTACGACGAACACAATCAACCTATTCAAGCGACGGCGGAAATCACGATAACCGACGGCGAAATTGAGGAAGTAATTCACCCGCTGATAACCGTGACACCCGACGGCGGCTCGTCAAAGTCAATAGAAGTTTTCAACGGCAAGCGGCGTGTTCGATTAACGGGCATATCGGGCGACTTGGACAAGGCGCGACTGGAAATTTTGCCGACTTATGAAAAACTTTCCGCAATGCCGATAACAGCAACAATAAGCACAAAACCTTTTATCTGGCTGTTATGGTTAAGTGTTACGGCAATTTGTATAGGAACAATGTTAGCGATTAAAAGTTAGGAGGATTACTTATGCCTAACAAAATTTTGATGATGGTGATTGTAACAGCCATCTTGCTTTGCAGTGCAAAAGTTTTTGCGGCGGACGTTTGGGTATGTGATCACCCTAACGGCGACGGTGCTTATTATGTCGATACCGATTCCATAGCGGTTATTCCCGGAATCAGTGCCTCCCGCAACAGAGCCGGTGGCAGACCGACTATCTTAAAGTTTGTTGTTAAGGTTACCACCAGAAAAACTCCCGACGGTCGCGAAAAAGTTTGGAATGGGTGGACATATAAAGTCTACACGAGACAAGATGACCCTTACAATTATTACGTTGCGGGAATTGAAAAGGGCATTCATGCAAACGACTTTTACACAGTTCCGAAAAGTAATTGGCTCATGGACAAAATCATGCGGGTTGTTGCTCAGTACAACGATTTCGCGGTATCCATGTTGCCGTAACGGATTGGCGATAAAAAATTTTTAGGAAGGAGGAGGGAACATGTGCATAAAAGATTTGCTTGAAAAGCACACGCTGAAATGTCTGGCGGGCGGCTTTATCGTCGGAGTGCTGGCAGTCGGCGCGGGTATGGGTTTTCTTCACGCAAGCGGAACGAAATTTTTCTGCGGGCAATGTCATTCCATGCAACACGAATCAAAAACTTTTGCAGTTTCAAGTCACAGGGAACTTGATTGCGTCGAATGCCACTTGCCGCACGACAACACCGCGCATTATCTGATTGAAAAGGGGCGCACGGGTATGGTTGATATGTACCACGAAATCATGCGCGATTATCCCGAACGAATCAAGCTTGACGCCGACGCCCGCAAAATGGTCGCCGAAAATTGCGTGCGTTGTCATAGCGCAACCATGTCTTACGTTGAGACTGCGCCCGAAGGTACACAAGACGATTGCTTGAAGTGCCACAGCAAAATTGCGCACGGCTCGAATCACTTGGAGGGAGGTATTAAAGTTGAGTAAGATGCAAAAATGTATCGCGGGCGTACTGGTCTTGTGCGTGGCATTTTTCGGCTTGCTGTTTACGCGAGTCATAGCCAAACCCGCGACGAAATTTGAACTAA
>CAMJKR010000066.1 GCA_946406415.1 uncultured Selenomonadales bacterium
CGGCTGGCGCGGGCAACGATACCCTTAACATTCAATACACCAATATCACCGATAACGTAATCGACTTGGGCGACGGCGACAACTTAGCAAAGATAAGTGGAACAAAAATTACAATTCAAACGGGCACCGGCAAAGATTCCATTGCAATTGCCAACGACGCCAACTCTGTTTATTCGGGCGCAGGTAATGACTACGTTGTCATAGGTAAGATTGACGATAACGGCGGCGTTTCCTATTACGCCAAGAATGTAAATTATATCGACTTGGGCGACGGCAATGACAAAGTGGAATTTGCCGGCTCCAACAACACGATAATAGTCGGCGCAGGCAACGATACTATTTACCAAATTAGCGGTAGCGGTGGCGGTAATGTCTACCTGTTTAACGGCGGCGCGTTCGGTGATGATTCAATTCGCGGTTTTATGAGCAACGACAGCATAGTTATCGCGCCAAATTACACCGCAGAAGTTTCAAACATCGGTAGCGGCAACTACACGAACAACGCTCAAGTCGTCGGCACATATCAAACAGCGACAGTTACGATTAAAGAAGGCGACGAGGTTAAAGGCACAATCGCCATTATGACGGCGTCCAATGCGACCTTCGACGCGGAAATTAATATCGTCAATCAGGGCTTGGAAATAACCAACGCAGATGATACGCAAGTCATGGGGGCTAACGGCGACGACACCATTATAAACTACAAAGACGGTGCGACAATCGACAGCGGCGCGGGCAACGACATTATCGGCAACTACGCTAGTAACGCCTCAATCAATGCCGGCACGGACAATGACTATGTGGAAGTTTCGAGTGATAACAACACCGTTGAATTGGGCGCGGGCAACGACACCTTCCAAACTTATTATCAAGAGGCATTCGACGAACAAACCGGCGAGCTTGTCGGCTACGATTACGCCCCGATTAATGACAACAAAATAGATTTGGGCGACGGTGATGACTACGCCGAAATCGTCGGAAGCGGCAACTCAATCGCGGGCGGCGCAGGCAACGACGAAATTTATAATTACAACGAGGAAATTTCCACCAACGCCAATGTCTACACGTTCACCGAAGGCGAATTCGGCAACGATACAATCTGGAACTTCAGAGCGGGCGATAAAATTGTTCTCGGCGCAGGTATGACTTATGAAACGCAAGCCGCGCAGGTTGAATATAACGGCGAGATCGGCAATCAAGTAGCCATCACAGTTAACAAGGACGGCAATGCGGCGGGTACAATCACGTTGGAAAATGTTATGGGCACCTTTGACGCGGCAACAAATATCCGCTCGGCGAACAATCAAGTTTACGTCAGCTACGTTGACGAGGACGGCGAAACTCAATCCACATTTGCCACGCCCCTCACCAGCTCGGAAAACAGACTCGACAGCGGTACCTACGTCGTTTTGGGCAATGTCACAATCAACAAAGTTCTTTACATAGACGGCGAAGTCAATTTGATTCTTGCCGACGAGGCAACTCTTACAGTCAATAGCCAATATCAAGGTATCGACGTGAACGGTGGCAAAACTCTCAACATCTTCGCGCAGAGTGCGAACACGGGCACACTCAACATCACCTCAGGCGACAATGCTATCGATGTCAACACTTCTGAGGTCAATATCAACGGCGGTATTATTAACGCACAAGGCAGTAATTATGATATATTTGCTAGCGGTAGCATAATCAACATCAACGGCGGGCAAATCACTGCCACTGGCGAAGGAATATATGCAAATCAAAATAGCACCGTCACACTCGGCTGGAGGAATTCAACTGACTTTATCAAGGTAAGCAAATACGAAACAGACGATGCCAAAATTCAAATTGCGGACGGCAAAAAATTCTACAGCGGCTCCAACGTCTACACCACTGCCGACAATCTGCCTACTGAACTTTACGTGCTCGACGGCTACGAGTTGACCTTGCCCGAAGGTGTAACTGCCATCTGCGACGACGCTTCGCAAGTCACAACCATTGGTACGCGCAAATTCTACAAGACGGGCGCAATCGTCACGCTTAAAATCGACAACACGGCGAGCGATTTGTCCTACAGCGAAATCACTGGCATTGAGGGCGCGACTAAAAATAACGACGGCACCTACAGCTACACCGTAGGAAACAGCGACGCCGCGATAAAATTTACGGGCACGGAAGGTATCAACTGGCTCACTCAAGACAGCGACGCCAACTATTTAATCACCAGCGCGACCGATTTGCAAAATCTCTCCGATTATGTCAACGGCATAGACAAATCTTCCAAAGCGCATACCTGCACGGGTATGACGTTCAAGTTAACTGATGATATTACGGTTGAAAACTTCACAGCGATTGAAAATTTTGCTGGCACGTTTGACGGCTCCGAACATTTAATCACGTCGAACACGGCGATTTTCAGCAATGACAGCGGCACGGTCAACGGTTTCATTTACGGCGTTGCGGATAACAAATTGACGCAAGTTTACAAAATTACGTTGCAAGATGTCGAGGCTCGAGGCGCAACGCTCACAATCGGCAACGATGCCTATGCTCCGAGTGGCGCACAGCTCACACTCACGGCGATGGCTTACCACAAAATTACCAAAATCGACGGCGAAACTTACACCGGCACTTACACCGTCAGCGGAGACGCCACGCTCACAATCGAAGGCTATCCGGTTATCGGCAACATTGCCTTCGACACCACGACCAACTTCTACACCCTTGACGACACGCAAGACTTAATCGACTTGACGAGCTACACGGGCGACGCCACAGGCTTAACCTTCAAACTCACAGAAAATTTAGCGGCTCCCGATAATTTCAACTTGCACAGCGGCACACTCGACGGCAACAATCACTTGCTAACCAATGTAAACGCGGCGATTAATGGCAACGTCAGCAATCTCTACTATCACGGCACGGCGACGATTGACGGCGGCACGAAGTTTTACATGCTCGACGACTACTTTACTACCGACGCCACGCCGATTAATTTCAAGAACATAAATTATTACGCGGCGGGCACCAACTACACATTCAACGGCACGACCAATACGCTAAAATCCGACACGACTTATTACATCGGCGCGGACGGCAACGCTGTAATCGTCGAGAATCCTACCTACCTCACGAAGGCCGGCACATACGACACGGGTACTTACTTCATCAAAGGCAACGTCACTATCGACGATGCGATCAACTTCAACATCAGCGGCGACGTTAACTTGATCCTTATGGACGGTTGCGATCTTAAAATCACCAGTAAAGATAACCATGATGATAAAAACGACGCCATTTTCCGCAACGGCATGCTGAACATTTACACGCAAAGCGCGGGCACCGGTAAATTGACCGCCACGACTAACCGCGGCGTTGGTGGTATTTATGCAGGCACCGTCAATATTTACGGCGGCATCATCACAGCTAAAGGTTATATTGCCGGTATCTGGGCAAACACTGTCAATATTCACGGCGGACAAGTGATTGCCACGGGCGGCACCAACGGTATCGAAGCAACGAGTATCAATCTCGGCTGGACAAAGGATACCGATTATATTAACGCAACTTACAAAGGCACAGTAAACTTTAGCAAGCGATTCTACGACTCCAACGGCAATGTCAACGCGACGAGCGGCGGCAAGCTCAGTGCATTGGATGGTTTCATCATTACGGCTCCGAGTGGCGTATCGATTGACGGCGCAGAGCAAATCGGCGACACCAATAAATACATCGTCAAGGACAGAATAACATTGACGGTAGACGAGACGGCGGCGGGCGTTGTGCACGTCGAGGGGATCAGTGACTTAACTAAAAATGCTGATGACACTTATACCGCCACTGCCGACAGCGAGATTAAAGTCATTGGTTTACCGATAACCGACGGGCTAAGCTACAGCAACGGCGTCTACGAAATTTCAACGGCGGCGGCGTTGCAAGCACTGGCGAATTACACGGGCGACACTACGGGCTTAACATTTAAGTTAACAGCCGACATTACGACGGAACTTAACCTTGACGCCTTCCAAAGCATATTCAAAAGAACTCTTAACAACGACGGGCACTTAATCACCGCCGGCAACAAATATTATGGCGACGAGTTCACGCGCGTATATAAAGTGGCGGCACCGGAAAATGTCACGTTCGAGGGCGCGAAAAAATACGGCGATAATTACTACGCTAAAGCGAACGACGCAATCACAATCGACAACTACAGCGGCGGGGAAATTACGTTTGACGCGGGCGCAACGCTAGCCAAGAGTGGCGATAATGTCACTGTCACGGTCGGCGACGCGAACTTTACAATCAGCGGCTTGAAGTTCCCTGCGAGTAGCGACGGCTTTAACGGCGAAAAATATCAACAGACGACTTCGGCGGGCGCGAGTGTTGGCACGGACAAAATCAGTTGGACGGCGCAGATCGTTGACGATTTGTTTACGTTGACGGGCGCGGACACGAGCAAAGTAGACGTCAACGGCGATAAAGTTAAAATTAGCAATGCGGCAGTTAAGGGCGAGACAATCACTTTGACGCCAGCGCAAGGAAAAAATTACGCTTTGGAATTGGCAAATGACGTTCCGCAATTAATTAACAATGTACCTCCGACGACGGCGGAGCAAGTCAACGATACGAGCTACAAAGCGGCGAGCTACAGCGATTATTACACGTTGAGCGGCAACACGGCGACGCATTACACGGCAACGGGCGGCGAAGAAATTACCACCAATAACAATCAAATTACGGGTACAATGCTTCAAAGTGCAATCGTTCAGAGCGGCGAGCTTGATAACGGGCAATATAAAGTTAGCTACGCGGCGACGGTCGGCACGGACATTTTAAGTAAGATTGGTTACGGCGAGGAATTAACTTTCAGTGGCGCGGATATAGCGGTTAATTTCGCTGATAATTTGGGCGAATATCACACGACGACATGGGGCACCGCCGACGCAACTTGGAGCGGCAATACCTACACTTCGGCAATAACGACGCGCGATTATTACAGTTTGAACGGCGGCGCGATAAAGCAAGAGTATCAGCAGGGCGGCACGACGTTTGAAATAAGCGGCGCGGATACGAGCAAAGTTGAAGTTAACGGCGCGACGGTTAAGTTGACGGCAGAGGCATTTACCGGCGAAGAAATTACTTTGACGGATAAGACCGACGCGGCAGTTGAGAATCAAGTTGATTATAAACTTTCATTGGGTGAGCTTGCGACGACTGGCGCGGTGATTGCGGCGGGTTTCAGTGCTTACGACGGCGGCAAATATACTTACACGGCGGCGGGCACTGGAACTTATTACACGTTGGCAGATAATAAAGCGACACGCACGAATCAAGTTGGCGGCGAGACGTTTGAATTAGGCGGCTTGAATTTGGGCACGTTAACTGTAGACGCAAGCGGCAACGTCACCAGCTCGACGCTTGGCGAAGTAATCGGCACGCTAAACGGCACGACTTTTACGCTGACAAATATTAAGGCAATGGGCGACGCCACGACCTTTACGTTCAGCAGTGACAACTTCAATCTCGTATTAGGCGAGGACTTTCGGCTTAACAATAAAGAAACGCTGGGCACGAACGGCAAGTTGATTCAGCAGGGCGCGACGGGTACCTATGAATACATTTCCGACCACGATTCAGCCTACACAACGGTTGACGGCAACACTTACACTTATCACGCAGAATCGGCGCACGACGAAGTAACAATCAGCAATCTCAAGGCGGGCGCGACGGGCGAATACAAACCTGCCAACAAAATGTTCACGCTGGACGGAGACATTTTGCCCGATGCGGACGTTACGATTGAGATTAGCGGCGGCTATACTCTTGCGCTTGGCGACGTAAATAAATCGGCATATCAAACGGACGGCACCGGCAAATTTGAGAACGGCACATTAACGTTGCCGGCGTTCAAAGCCTACTACGAGGGCGGCGGCAATACAATTACGGCGCACGCCTCGCAAGCGGCTAAGAATTTGTTCAAGCTTGAGGGCTTAGGCGACTACGCAACGACTTATTCCGACAACATTTTGACAATCGGCAATATCGGCACGGTCAACGTCAGCACGGGCGCAGTCACATTTAATAAAGACGAACTTGAAAAACTGGGCACGAAAACTTACACGCTGGACAAACTCGGCAACGACGTAACCTTTACAATCGACGGCGCGACTTATCAAACCGACGCCCCTGCCGCGCAAACAAAGTGGCTCAACTTGGGCGACGGCAAATTTACTTACGCTCAAAATGTTGTAGACAGCTACTGGACGAATGGCGGCAACGAATATGCATTCACGGCGCAGAACGACGGCAACGCGCTAGTTGAAATCGGCGGCTTAAACTCGGAGCCAACCCTAAGCGGCAATGTCATCACGTTAAGCGGGGCGGCAACAGTCGAGAGCAATGCGGGCGGCTATCTGTTTGACGTGACGAGCGGCACCCTCAACGGCAACGCCAAGATTGATAATCTCAAATTTGGCTACGACGGCTCAACTTTCTACGCAATCAGCGCAGCCGACGAATTTAGTAGCTTAAGCGGCAACGGGCGTTTCAAGCTCCTAAACGATATTTCCGCGAGCGGCAACGTTGAGAACTTCACGGGAACAATTGACGGCGACGGACATTTGCTAAGCAATGTCAACGGTACAATCGGCGGCACGGCGAGCAATTTGTATTATCGCGGCACGGGCACAATCGCGGGCGGCACGAAAGTTTATACGGTTGAGTTGCCGGCGGGCGTCGAGGCGAGCGGCTCCAAAGTCACGTTTAATAACCAAGATTATTATTACGGCACAGTCAACTTGACGACAGGCGACGGAATAGCGGTAAAGGGCGCGAGCAATGGCACTTACAATTTTGGCGACAACGGCGACTTGACGGCAGATAAATTCTATTACGCAGTGACAGTTCCGGCGGGCTACGAGATAGACGGCACGCCCGACACCTACGACGGCAAATATCGCGGCACTGTCACGTTTAAGCTTAAGACGGGCTTTAGCGGAGCGGACTTCACGCAAGAAATTAAGTCCGTAACAGACCTGAGCGACAAGTCGGCGACCTTCGACACGGAAAACACCTATATTTACGCGGACGGCTCCAATTACGTAATAGCGGACGCGACAACTGCCAACGACCACGAGTTAATAAAAGTCTATAAGATAGAATTACCCGATCACGTCGAGGCGAGCGGCACACTGTACACAATCGGCGGCGTCAATTATGCGCAACCTGATACGCAAATTACAATCGCGGCGGCAAGCGGTTACCTGTTCACCGACGCCAATCAGACGACGACTTACACGGCAAATCAGACGATCACGGCTCCGACGGTTCGCGGCGCAGTTGCCAATGGCGTTAAGTGGACGCTGGAAAATGGCGCGTTGACGTTTAGCGGCACGGGCGACATTTCGACTACGGATTTGACGAGCGACGAAAAATCATCAATCACAGCGATTAATTTGGGCGCAGGCGTCAATGTTAGAGGTAATATTTTCGAGGGCACGAACGCCCCGATTAACGCGAGCAGTGTCGAGCAATTCGCAAGCACGCTGAACGCTTTAACGAGCGGCAAAGACAAATTGACATTCAGCGGCGACGACTTCACATTGACGGGCGAAAACGACGGCGCGGCAACACTTTCTGTTAGCACAATGCCCGCGACGATTGAGGCAAATATTTTTACCGGCTTAACGGCAATTAATATGACGGCACCCGACGACAAGTCTTTAGTCGTAAATAATAAAGTTCTCGGCACGGGCGCGGTTAATATTAAGAACCTACTCGGCACGGACGCAACGACAATTACCGCATTGGAAAAATCGGGCGACGGCTTTGCACTGATTGACGGCTTGACGGAACTTTGCGCTGGTAAATATTACGTCAACGGGGCAATTACACTCGGCGACGTTGCGTTAACCGGCGACATCACATTGAGCTGGACAAATGCGAGCGATTCAATCAGCGTCAACGGCTTCAGCGGCGGCAACGTCACATTTGGCAAGCGTTTCTACGACGCGGCGGGCAACATCAACTCGATGAGCGGCAAGCTCCACGCTTTGGACGGTTATATAGTTGAAGTTCCTGCTGGTGTGACGATTAACGGCAAAACGCCAATCACTGGCACGAGTAAATATATCTGCTCGTCGGGCGAAGAGTTGACGTTGACGTTTGATAAGACGGCGACGGGCTTGGAGAAAGTTACAACGATTAATGGCGCGGCATTCAGCGGCACTTACAGCGTAAGCGGCGACGCAACCCTTACAATCGACGGCTACCCGGTGATTGACGGCTTAACATTTAACGCGACGGATAATTGCTACGAAATTGCCGACGGGCAAGACCTCGTTGACTTGGCGAATTACACGGGCGACGTTACGGGCTTAACGTTCAAGCTCACGTCTGATATTACGACGGAACTTAACCTTGACGAATTCCAAAGCACGTTTAAGGGAACGTTTAACAACGACGGGCACTTAATCACCTCCGGCAATAAATATTACGGCGACGGGTTTACGCAAGTTTACAAAATGACGGCTCCCGACCACTTCAATATAGCGGCTACGGATAACGGCATAATTCGCGACGGTGAACTTTACGCAAGCGGCACGGCTAAAATCACGTTGACGGGCGACGAGTTTACAGGCGCAAGCTTTAAACTCATCGAAGAAATTAATTCCGTCACGATTGATAAAGACGCGACCCTTGCTGGCGAAGTTTATATCCAAGTCGACGACGGCGGCACCTACAGCAACGCAATCGCAAATATCAGCGTGCACGATTCGGCGGGCGACGATAACATAATCAACAATGCTTCAGGCGTCACGATAGAGTTGAGCGCGGGCAACGATTCAATCAGCATAGCGGGCGGCAGTGCGGTTATTAACGGCTTCAACTTGGGCGATGAAATTTACGGCATAAGCGGCGAGCTGACAACTACGAACGACGGCATAAAAGTTGGCGACGTATTAATAAGCGGAATCAAGTCGATAGTGACTCCAGAAAACGGCTGGTCAATCGGCACGGACAACGTAACGTATCAAAGCTGGAATACGGCGGGCGCGAAATTTGACGACACTAAAATAATTTACGCTAACGAGACGAGCAAAGTTGACGAGTTCACGATAACGGGCTTGAAAGATACGGTCGGCGTAGAAGTCAAAGACAGCGTAGTAACGTTGAGCAAAGACGCGCTGAACAATCGGACGGCTGACACAATTACAATCGGCGACGGCTACAAGTTAAATTTAGCGACGAGCGTCGACACTGTTCAAGAGAATTTGGACGCTTGGCAAAAGACTGGCGAAAACATTGCATACTTCGCGGAGCGCACGGGTGAATACTTCAGCTTAGTTGACAATACCGTTAAATATAATGCGTCGATTGCGGGCGATAACAAAGTTGAATTGAGCGGCGTAAGTGGCACTCCGACGATAGCAGACGGCGCAGTTAACTTGACGGCAGAAAACTTTGGCGGCGACATTAGCGCAATTAGCAACGCGGGTAATTACGCATTCAAAATCAGCGGCGACTTGGACGGCAAAAAGTTCAGCGGTTCGGCGCAAGATGATTCAATTAACGTGGCAGGCAACGGCTTAACGATTGAGAAT
>CAMJKR010000067.1 GCA_946406415.1 uncultured Selenomonadales bacterium
ACCGACTATAGCAATTGCCAGCTCAATAATCATGACATATCAATCCTTTCAGATTCTTTTATTACACCAAAGGGATAATCGTCGTTTGAACCAAAAAATTAAGTACTCCATAAAATTTATATATCGTGTCTTATGTGAAGCATGTTTAGCAACGCAAAAGCGCGGGATAATTTTTCCTCGCGCTTGAAATTTCTTATTGGTACGGTTGATGATACTTAAACTCATACGCCTTGTGAGCACTGCCGTTACTGAAAACTTACAAAGAGCAGAACTCTTATGTTTCATTTCTGCTTCACCGCGTCCGCTTTTGTAGAAACTACTCGCGTTTGGTATAACGCTCCACAGACTTAACTTCCCCGCTAACGAACGGGTAGTCTTTACGAATTTGGTTTTCATTCGCAAAAAAATTTAACTTTTGATCTCATAACAACCGCATATTCATATTCAATTATTGGTGCGGTCGATGAGACTTGAACTCATACGCCCGAACGGGCACTGCCCCCTCAAAGCAGCGTGTCTGCCTATTCCACCACGACCGCATATTTAATTTTCAAAGTTGGTGCGGTCGATGAGACTTGAACTCATACGCCCGAACGGGCACTGCCCCCTCAAAGCAGCGTGTCTGCCTATTCCACCACGACCGCATATTCAATTATTGGTGCGGCAGAGAGGACTTGAACCTCCACGGGGTTGCCCCCACTAGCGCCTGAAGCTAGCGCGTCTGCCATTCCGCCACTACCGCACAGTTGGTGCCGAGGACCGGAATCGAACCGGTACGAGATTTTACTCTCGCAGGATTTTAAGTCCCGTGCGTCTGCCAGTTCCGCCACCCCGGCTGGAGCGGGTGATGGGAATCGAACCCACGTGATCAGCTTGGAAGGCTGGAGCTCTACCATTGAGCTACACCCGCATGTGGAGCCGGCTATAGGACTTGAACCTACAACCTGCTGATTACAAATCAGCTGCTCTGCCAATTGAGCTAAGCCGGCGCAAATTATAGTTAAATTCTTTAAGTGGTGCCTCAGAGCGGAATCGAACCACTGACACGGGGATTTTCAGTCCCCTGCTCTACCAACTGAGCTACCGAGGCATATTTACAAAGAAGAACGAAATTTCAACTACTCAACGTATACGTTCAGGCACCTCGCTCCAATTTTCATCAGTAAGCTTTGAAAAATATTTTACTAGGTTATTCTCTACAGGATTTTTTTCCAAATAATTAAGATCTTTTGCACGAATCGTTTGCCATACTCGTTCACCGTTTTTATCTAAGCTGACTGTCTGACCGCAATAAATTTCATAATGCACAGTATCGTAACTGCTACTTCCGGGGCGAACGGCTTTTACGATGCAAGTATAAGTGTCACCGCTGTGATAGCCTTGTGTATAATGATTAGTGGTTCGGATGGAAGAAGTATCCAGATAAGCTTCTTGACCGCTGTGATAAACACCAAGATAATAATCAGCGGCTTCAGCAAAATTATTATAATTGCTAACGAGAAGAAAGGCGACCGTCAAAACCAACACTCCGCAAAATTTTTTCACGAAATATCACTCCTTACTCGTCCAGCAGAAATTTTCAAGTGGCGACCCGGAACGGACTTGAACCGTCGACCTCCGCCGTGACAGGGCGGCATTCTAACCAACTAAACTACCGGGCCGAGTGGTGACGCCAGCGGGATTCGAACCCACGAACCCGCCGTGAAAGGGCGGTGTCTTAACCTCTTGACGATGGCGCCTTATGGTGATCCGCCCGGAACTCGAATCCGGGACACCCTGATTAAAAGTCAGGTGCTCTACCGACTGAGCTAGCGAATCATTTTTCAGTAAATCAGTGAATCAACAGGGCGTAATATAGCACATATCCTAAGACATTGCAAGTACTTTTAAAAATTTTTTTTAGTTCGGGTCGAAGGTGACAGCTTCAAGAATTTTATCACGGCGTTCCTTAGATTTTGCAAAGTAATCGTGAACAGCTTGCCTGTCGTGATTTTCAATCGCCGCAATGACTTTGCCGAGAATTTGTTGTAAGTCGCGCAAATGTGTCGAAATTGCCTCGCCGTTGGTCATGCAAATATCAGCCCACATGTCGGCGTTGGAGCTGGCAATTCGCGTCGTATCTTTAAAGCCGCCGCCAATTAATTTTAAACACGAATCGAGGTCATTGCCCGCGTCGTTCAAAAGAGTTACCAGAGCCGCCGCCGTCAAATGCGGAACATGACTTATAATCGAGGCGCAACGGTCGTGCTTAGCAATGTCAATCGTCAAAAAATTCGCCTCTGTTAAGCGCAAGACGCTCATCAATTTTTCGTGAGCCTCAAGCGGTGCGCCTGTATCTTCGACAATAACATAAGCCTTGCCCTTGAAAAGATTTTTATCTGCCGCCTCGACGCCCGATTTTTCGCGTCCGGTCATCGGGTGCCCTGCTATATAGAAAATGTCGGGCGGAAGAATTTTTTTCAGTTCCTGCCAAATGAATTGCTTTGTGCTACCTGCGTCGGTGAGGATTGCGCCGCTTTTTATAAAGGGCAAAATTTTTTTTACCATTGGGACAATCTGCAGGACAGGCGGGCTTAAGAAAATTATATCTGCGCCGCCGACAACTTGTTCAAGGTCTGCCGTTGCCAAATCGACTGCGCCGAGTTCCATTGCCCGCCGCATTGAATTTTCCGTTCGACACAAGCCCGTTATAAAAATTTTGTCGCCGAGCTTATCTTTTAAACAAAGTCCTAACGAGCCGCCGATTAAGCCGACGCCAATTATCGCAAGTTTCATATCGACCGCCCCATAACTTTTGCAATACCGTCTAACCTTCCCATGAGTTTCTTAAAAGCTTCGGGCGTCAACGATTGGTCGCCGTCAGAAAGTGCCTTTTCCGGATGGGGGTGCACTTCGATTATCAAGCCGTCCGCACCTGCCGCCAATGCTGCCCGTGCCATAGGCGCAACCATTTTCCAACGCCCTGTGCCGTGCGACGGGTCAACTACGATTGGCAAATGCGACAACTCTTTGACTGCCGCCACTGCCGATAAGTCAAGCGTGTTGCGTGTGAATGTCTCGTAAGTTCTGATTCCGCGTTCGCAGAAAATAACTTGCTCGTTGCCGCCGCTCATTATGTATTCTGCCGCGTTTAGCCACTCTGAAATGGTTGCAGAAAGTCCGCGCTTTAAAAGTATCGGCTTGGAACATTTGCCCAGAGCTTTAAGCATTTGGAAGTTTTGCATATTCCTCGCGCCGACCTGAAGAATATCTGCATACTTGCAAAAAGTTTCTATATCGTCCTTGTCGACAATTTCTGTGACGACGCGCAAATTAAATTCATCGGCAACTTTGCGCAAGAGTTTCAAACCCTCCTCTCCAAGCCCTTGAAAATCATAAGGCGAAGTTCTCGGCTTGAAGGCACCGCCGCGCAGAAATTTTGCACCGCAAGTTTTAACAGCAGATGCCGCCTCGCGCAGTTGTTCTAAACTTTCCACTGCGCAAGGACCTGCCATTACGACGACTTCATTGCCGCCGATTTTTACGCCGCCCGCGTCGATTATCGTATCTTCGGGGTGAAAGTCGCGGCTGACTAATTTATACTTTTCGGTTATGCGAACGGTCTTATCGACGCCCGCCATCATTTGCAGTTCCAAGTTCGCGATAATTTTTTTGTCGCCAATAACACCGACGATTGTCACTTCCTCGCCTTTGGAAAGATGCGTACGCAAGCCCGCCGCTTCTATTTTTTTGACGACTGCCGATAAATTTTCTGCCGTGGAGCCTGGCTTCATTACTACTATCATAAAAAAATTCCTTTCTATGTTAATTTTATGGGAAAAATCTAATAAATTGTCTGCAAAACTATTTTGTCTGCAAAGTTTTATCGAAAATGGCAAGCGTTTTTTCTTGTAATTTCAGAGTGTTATGCGTGTAAAGATTCTGCGTAATAGTAGCGTCCGCATGTCCTAATCGTCTTGCAACACCTTTAGCTTTTGCGCCATTTTCTATCAGTCGTGTGGCGTGCGTATGACGGAACGAATGTGCATTCAAACCTTCGGCAGTTAGTAAATTTACAAAAAATTTTTTTAAAATTATTCGCCCGTCGTTTCGTGTACAAAGCAACGATATTTTTTCGCCGACTGGTGGCGGCAAGCCTCTCAATTGTCGCTGAATATGCCCGTCATCTTCACGATAAACATAAACGTAGCTGTCACCGAATTGCTTTTCATTTTCGGCTTGCTGATTCTGCCAACGGCGCAATTCGCCTAACAGATAATCATCAATCAGAATATAACGCTTGCTTGATTCGTTTTTCAATGTTGTTAGAAAGTACCCGCGTTTATTTAAGTTAATTATTTGTCGTCGGACATTTATTTTTTTCGTTGCAAAATCAATATCAGACCAACTAAGTCCTAACACTTCACCAAGCCGCATTCCTGTATGATATAAAAGCAGGAGTGGAATATAAAAAGGCGTTCCGAACGGATATTTTTCAAGTAAGGCTTTAAATCGTTCGGACGTGATTATATGACGCTTGACGACATTACGCGGCGCGTTTTTCGGCACTTTGATATAGGCGGCAGGATTAGAATTAATCAGCTGTGCAGGATAGACGGCGTAGTTCAGAGCATTATGAATAAAAGCATGGACAGCGGAGATTGTATTATAAGACAAGCCCACCTTTTGAATATCGCGAATCCACTTATCGAGCATGGCAGGAGTTAATTCTTGTACCTTGACTTCGCCTAGATACGGGATAATCTGATTATCAAAAAACGTTCGATACGTCTGCATAGACGACATTTTGACGTTCGCCGCAACGACGTTATCAAGCCACGCCGTCATAAAATCCTTGAGCGAAATTGATTCGCTCGTTATTCCAATATTGCCGTGCAGGAAGTCATTATAAGCGACGACACCTGCTTTATATGCCTCCGCCTTTGTTGCATATCCGCCCTTTTCTACGACCTTGCGCTTGCCGTCAATTTTTCCTGCCTCAAATATGTAACTGAAGGTTTTGCCGCGCTTGCGTATTCTTACCTGCGCCATTTTATCACCGCCTAAAATGTTATAATTACTGCAAAGGAGGCTTGACTATGGAGAAATATTTATCGCTGATTCTGCTAGCCGCACCAGGCTTTATCGCCGCTAAAATTGCCGTCGTACTAGGACTTACTTCAGCTAAGAAAGGCGAAATTGATTCCCTTGCCCGTTATTTTTCTTACAGTTTTTTCGCCGTGCTTGTCACGATTTTTATTTCCGCATTGTCGGGAGCTATCGACTTAACCGACGACTGGCAGAGCCTTACTGAAAAATTTTCGTCTATCAGCTTTACTGTCAAAATGCTTTTCGTTACCTTATTTTCGGGTGTCCTTGTTGGTTCGTTTTGGGCTTTAATAGGACATAACCTTTTCATGAAAATTTTCAATCGGATTAACGTTGCAGTCGGCAGAAATATCAAAAACACAAACGGGAGCTTGCTGAATAGAATATTCGCCGACGGCAAGGAACATTTTATAATCGTTCGCAAGGACGGCGAAAAAATTGCCGTTGGTTTTATTTATGCCGCCTCTGACCCCTTCGACGATAAATCGGAGCTTGTCATTACCGAATATCCCGAATACCGCGCCGAATTAGAGCGTGCTGAAAACAATCCCGACCAACCGTCATACTTGCGAAATGTTTTGCAAACCTACGTAGACATTGAGAATAATTTGGTTATCACCGAAACGGAATATCCGCCCGAATGGATTCACTGATTCTTTTTGTTCGGAGTATCAGATTTTGGCGGCGTTGACGGCGGCGCAGGATTAGGACGCGGCGGAGTGTAGGACGTTGCCAACTGTCTCGTGCTGAAGGTTTATTTGAGCTATTCTTTTCTGTCATACCTTATCCCTAAAAAAATTCCCTCCGTCGTGGAGGGCTTTTTATTCTAAACGATTCATCAGAACATATGCTCGCTTTCCTTTAAATTCACCTTCAAAAAATACGACAGGGACAAAATTACGATATGCCTCCGAATAATAACATGCAACTTTGGTATTGCTCCTAACCAATATAAGTTTTCCACTAGAAACCAATTCGTCATAAATGATTCCTGCCGCAACTCGCTGTTCAAAGGAAGCCCCTCCTGATTTAGCAAACTCGGCAACTTCGATAAGTCTATCTATTGATTCCATATCTATCGGACAAGTACAGCTCCTTTCAGGACTAGCATAAATCATTTTGTCGACACCAGCTGATTTAGATTTTGAATCTAATTCGGAACGTTCGGTAACCTTTTTTTCTTCACCACAACCAACTAGCAGGATTATCGTCAATATCAGCACGACTGTTAAAAATTTTTTCATATCGTCACCTCCGAATTACATTGCCATTGCTTGATTCATTGATTGAACACGACCGAAATTTAATTGTCCTATCATACTTTTTACTAACGATTTTCCTTCGTCACTTAAATTGCGATAGCCGTTGAGTACCTTAATTTCTTCTTCGCTATAAGGAGACGGACGCAAGTCTATTTCTTCGTCACCGAGCTTTCTTAACAGCTCATCTAAGGAAATTCCAACAGTGCAAGCTACTTTTTGCAGTGTCTCAACAGAGGGCGCAATAGGCTTGCCGCCGTTTGAATTTTTATTTGCCTCTAACATTGAAACATAAGGTTTGCTAATGCCAGAGGTTCTTGCAAAATCCCCCATAGACATTTTGTTGCGTAATCTATATTCGCGAATAATTTCTCCTAACTTCACAGTATTTGTTGATGAATTATTAATCGCTATCATGACTTTAGCCTCATGCCCTTCACCACCATTTGAACGATTATAGCCGTCGGGAATTTTACTTTTCAAGACCCGTATCCAAAATCGCTCGCGGTCATTGGTTTGCTCTTGCGTTTTGCATTCTTCAATAACTTCAATCGTAAAGTTATCAAGACCGCAGTTTTGCATTGCTTGACCTAGTGGTGAATTAGTTTTGCTGTGTTGAAGAAAACGTTTTTCAAGAGGTTAGCGCGTTTGACCAACGTAAGGTTTATGATTAAGTCGATTAGTTATCTTGTATATCGTTATCACTGCCATCACCAAATTTTTTTTTAATGATAGCACAAGCAAATGATTTTGACAATAACAAACAATGGGCGGGAGGTGAGGATAACACAGTTGAACACGTTAGATTTAGGAACATTGCACACCTTGACGACGCAAGCGCAGAAACTTCAAAGCGTCGCCGCCGAATTGCAACCGTTTTTTGAACTGATTAAGGAACTAGACGGCAAGTTGATTATCCCGACGGACAGGCTTGTTAGAGCGGGTGAGGCGGCAGAGATTTTAGGCGTGTCAAAGTCGACAATCGGCGCGTTCGTCAAGGCAGGTCTGCGGTAGCCTTATTACGTCAATTCCGACCAGAAAAAATTTTGGCTAAGTCAAGTTAAAGCCCTGCCGCGTAAAAAACCCTGGACAATTAAGGAGTAAAACATGGAACGAGTGATTAAATTTCGCGGCAAGACTGCCGACGGGCAAACCTTCTATGGTGACTTGGTTCATTTTGAATTGCGCCATTATTCCGTTGTTAGCTCAAAACCAGAATTTGAAATTGTACCGTCAATTAACGGCGAGTTTGTTGAAGAATTTGTTCAGATGTGCGGTGTCGATAAAGACGGGCATGAAGTGTACGAAGGTGACGTTCTGCTTGACGAGCTTGAACAGGAACACATTGCCGAAATTTACATGCGTCCCGAATTTATTGCACGATTGATTTTGAAAGAATAGGCGACGGGCGACGGCTCCAAATTAAATAAAAAGTGAGGTGAAGCCGCCTCGCACAATGTATCCCCTATCAAGCAAAATGTTATTAAAACCACCAGTCGCCGCCCACCTTTTTAATAAGGAGCTATCATCATGAAAAAATATCTAACGATTATCGGCGCAGGTTTCAGCGTAGGATTTTTCGCTGGCGTCCTGCTTTACGCTTGGGCTTTTACTAGCATTCCATAACACGCGGGCAAAAGGTGTGCAAGCGTCGGTTCAAATCCGACTGCCCGCTCCACTACATTCTCCTTTCATTATATAGATTGACGGCGCAAGATAGCCACTTGATTTAGCCGGAGATAAGTTAAGCGGTTATTCCACGTCGCAACCTCCTAAAATTGTCGGGGTTCATTCATTAAAAACCTTCCTATCTAATTCTTGAATTCAGCCCTTCGGCGACGAAGGGTTGAATTGAAGAAAAGAAGAAGGTGCAGATTATGAGTTACGACGCAAATTCGCCCGAAGCCAGAAAAGGTGCGCTCGGAGAGAAAATAGCAAAAGAAATTTTAGAAGGTTGGGGTTATGTGGTCACACGCGCTGATAAGCACGGCGATAAATCACTAATTGACTTTTTGGCTTTATCTAATAATCCAGCCCGTTACCCTCGATATGTCGAAGTAAAAGTTCGTAGCACTATGCCCTATGCTCATGGACAATATCCTTGTTATTCTTTCCCTGCCGTTCAGATTGAAGCTTATAAGTCTTGGGCAGTAATGCGTTCCCCTGCGGTGGAACTCTGGATTGTAGACCCTATTAAAAAAGCGATTTTGGTAGGGTGTATCAAAATCGATGAAGTAAGTTGCAGTGACTATAACAATAATTTACTTCACGACAAGGTTTGGATTGACGGTAAAGAATTTCCTTTTGACCAAAAGACAAAACGCGGCATTTATAGATTTTTTCACAGCAAGCAGTTCCACACATTGCGCGAGCTTACGGAAGAGGAAATAATTAAATTTTCAAAAATCCTCGATTTGTCAAGCCTTGAGCAACCAATTAACGAAGAAGACCAAACTACAAGAAACAAGCCGATTGTCAAAGTTTCGGACATATTAACCGCCCCTGACGGGACAAATCTTGACATATTGGCTGTGGAAGGAGATTGTCGCCTTTTTGTTAAGGTTGCAAGAGTGAGCACCGCCATTGGTTACAAAGACCCTTCAATAGGCGAGAATTCACCTTTGATAACGGCGGCTAGTCGCTTAGGTGTACAGTGGTATCGTTTCCCTACACAACGTTTAAGTGGCGATGATTCTTATGGGAAAAAGGCTTATTATTTCAACGTTGAAGACGTCCCCAAAATACTTGCTCAATACTACGAATTTAATCACAAAGCAAAGCCTGACACAAGGCAATTCAAATATAATCAAAAGTCCATAGAACTTCGCGCTTGGTGGCTTAAAGCTTTCCCACCCCCACGCTTAGAATTACCAGCAAAATCGCAGATTGAGCAAATAGCGGCGTTCGCCAACATTGGTAAGGCAGAATTAATCCAAGCTGTGCTTGATTTGCGGCAAACCAAATTCGACCGTGAACAGGCTCAAATGAAGGAGTTACTTATATGAACAAAGTTTATTTGAACGGCAACTTAACCCGCGACCCAGAATTGAAGACCACAAACAGTGGCAAAGCCTATGTTCGCGGCTCTGTCGCTGTTAACCGCCCTTTCAGCAAGGACAAAACCGTTGATTTTTTCAACCTGCTTATCTGGGATAAATCTGCAGAGGCTATGAATAAATATTTGGCTAAAGGCAGTAGGATTCTCGTTGAAGGACGTTTGCAAACGTCAAAGTACA
>CAMJKR010000068.1 GCA_946406415.1 uncultured Selenomonadales bacterium
ATCGGTGTCGGAGGCTGATAATATGGAAAATGCGAAAAAACTTTTGGAGGCAGGAAAACCACGCGAGGCATTGGAGCGATTGAAAAAACTTTTGCCGAATTCGCAGGACAAATGGCGCATACATGAATTAATCGGTGCATGTTTTCACGATTTGTGCAACGCAGAGGGAGCCGCGCAGGCATATTTCAACGCGGCGATGACGGATAAATTTTTACGCAGTCAACGGGCGCATTTCTCGAATTATTTGTTCGCATTGCATTATTTGCCACAACTCGACGCACCAACGCTAATTCACGAGCTTGAAATTTACAATTCACTTTATCGCGAGGCAGAAATTTTACCGCCGATAAAAAATTCTTCCGAAAAAATATCTGTAGCGTTTATATCTCCGAATTTTTGCGACTCATCAGCGGCGAGATTTTACGAGGCACTTTTAACCGATTATGACCGCGAAAAATTTTCTGTGACGGCGTGGAGTTTGTCTAAGGAAGAAGATTATTTTACTAAAAAGATTCGGCGCAACGTCGACGGATATTTTGAGATAGCGGAAATAAGTTTTGCAGAGGCGGCTGAAAAAATTCGCGACGCGGAAACGGATATTTTGATAGATTTGGGCGGACACACTGAGGGCGGCTCAACTTTACAGATTGCGGCGTACAAACCTGCGCGGTTTCAAATGACGGGCATAGGCTATTTTGATTCGACGGGCGCAGATTTTATTGATTATTTTATCGGCGGCGAATTTTTAACTGTTCACGACGAAATTTTTACCGAAAAGATTTTGCAACTTAAAAATGCGTTTGCCTTCCGCCCGAATGCCCGAATGATTCGCGAAAAAAATTCTCGCCGAGCATTTCTGCACAAAAATTTTACGTTCGGTAGCTTGAATAACTTTATGAAACTTAGCGACAATTATCTTAACGCCGTAAAAAATATTTTGGACGCCTTACCCGACGCGAAAATTATTTTCAGAGACACGACGCCGCTTAAAAGTCGACAAGTTGAGCTAATTGAGCGGCTGAAAAATTTTGGGATTGAACGTGCGGAAGTTCGACGTGGCGAAAATAATTTCTTTACGGATTACAGCGAGATTGATTTAATTTTGGACACGTTTCCTTATCCGGGCGGCATGATGACGGCTTTGGCGTTGTATATGGGCGTTCCGGTTTTTAATTTGTGCGGAGAATTGCCGCATACACGAACGGGCGCAGATATTTTAAAAATTTCGGGCGTCGACGGGCTGATTGTTTATAATTTTGATACTTACATAAAAAAAGCCGTTGAACTTGCGACGAATCGGGCGAAATTGGCGGCGTTGACAGAAAAAATTTCCGCTGATAAACTAACAGACACGAAAACTTTTGTTGAAGACTTTTACAAGCGTTTGGAGGCGATTTAAATGGAAATTCTCAACGAGCGGTTGCTTTATCCGTCTTATGAAATTATTGGAGGGGAAGAATTCATGTCACCTGCGGCAAATCTTGACCATAGCGGAATTATCATGAGGCTTGGAATGATTATCGGAACACACTTGTCGAATAACAAAAGCGGTTACGTTTATCCTGACGATGTCGACGTTCATTTTTCGGACGGCAGTCTTTACAAGCCGGATTTGGTTGTCGTTTTGAAGTCTAACGAAAAAATTCTCGCTGGGCAGAAAAATATTTACGGCGCACCCGATATGGTCGTTGAAGTTTTATCGCATTCGACGCGCAAAAAGGATTTGACGATTAAGAAGGACACTTACGAGGCGCAGGGCGTAAGAGAGTATTGGATTGTTGACCCGCGAGCCAAAAGCGTCATGGTTTATCTTTTAAAAGACGGAAAATATTTTTTAGATGAAGTTTATATTCTGATGAACGAGGACGATTTAAAGTTATTAGACGAAGACGAGAAAGCTGATGTTAAGCACGAGGTGCCCGTTTCGATTTTGGAAGGACTAACCGTTCCTTTAGAATTTGTTTTCAGCTGGGGATATTGATATGTTAAATAATTTTGAGCGGCGCGGGCTTTTACAGTTCGTGTCGCCTAATTTTTTGCCGATAACGGTTTTATTGATTGAGGGCGAAGAATTTTTATCGGACTTAAGAGAAATTTTGCCCGCCGCGCAGATTGCATTATTAAAAAAGGAGCCGTCGACGGAAATAAAAAAGCTCTGCGACGAATACAGAGCAGATTTAATCGGAGAATTACCGACCGCGCCGAAAATGTTTGAATTAATAATTGCGCAAGATATTTTAACTGTCGGAGAAAATTTTTATGCGATGTTAATGGCGTTCAATCACTTATTAAAAGATTCAGGAGCGTTGTTGACGGAATTTTATAACGTGCGATTTATCAAAGTGCTAGAAAATTTACAGCGCGGAAGATTTTTTAATAACGAGCAACGACTTTGGGCTAAAGCTGACGTGGTAAAACTTTTAGACGAAGCGATTTATAAAGAAATACATTTTTTGCCCGGCAAGCGAGAAAATATTTCTGCTACGGACTGGGAAAATTTCGGCTTTGATAATTATAACGACGACTTGACGACAAAAATTTGGTTAGTGAAGGCTTGCAAGTGCACAGCTGAAGTTGCCGCGTTGAAAGAATTGTTTACGCCCGAAATCCGCGCAGATTTATCGCGAATTTTGCATAGGATAGAGTATAAAATTGACGTGGAAGAAAATTTTCAACGATTAACGGAGCTTTGCGAGCGCGAAGGCATTTTCGACGAATATTTGAGCGATTTTATTGAGCAAGTGGTAATTCACGCGGCGGCAAAAGATTTTATTAAGGCGCGAGTGGGATTAAATTAATTTGTTGCGCCGAAAAGCATAACGTTATTTCCCTGTTGGTCGGTGACGAGCCGAATAATTTTTCTGCCGGCATTGGCGCAATAAGTTTCGGCGGCGGCTCCCTGCGTCTGAAGAAGTGGTGCTGCCTCTTGGTCGTTAAGTCCTAAGGCTTCCATTGTCATAAGCAAAACCATGCCGGAAAGTTGTGGGTCGCCCTCGTTAATAATTTGCACGACATAAACGCAATTTTCTGGGTCGACGTAAAAGCGCAGTTGTCCGTTAGGAGCGTGAGTTCCTTGAATTCCGAACAGTGAACGGTAGACGCTAAGACCAGGAAAATTTTGCGGGTCGTCCAAATCTTCATGTCTGGCGGGTGCAGTAAAGGCGACGACAGTTCCATTTTGTTTTAAGTTCTGATAAATGTTACCGTAGCCCATGCGGTCAACAAACGCTTGCGCTCCCAAATCAGATACGCGCATGAAGTTATAATTTGGTTGTTGCGCATTAACTGTTGCGCCGAATATCAGCAGACAAATTACCAACGTCGCCATAAAAATTTTTTTCATGACAGTTCACCCCTTCCGAATTTGCGAAAATTTTAGCATGTGCATTTTGCACTGTCAATTAAGCAAAAAACTTGCCGAAAAGCGCGAACGCCTTTATAATCTGCGCAAAAGGAGGTTTTAGCTTGAACATTTTCAAAACGTTTGTGTTAATGGCTTTGCTGACTGGTCTAATGGTAGCGATAGGCGGCGCGATTGGTGATTCGACGGGCGCGATGATTATGTTGGTGATAGCAATCGGCATGAATTTTTGTAGCTATTGGTTCAGCGATTCGATTGTTTTAAAAAGTTACGACGCCCGCGAAGTTTCAGATAAAGACGCGCCGCAACTCTATGGTATTGTCGAGAAGCTCGCGCAAAATGCAAAGTTGCCAATGCCTCGCGTCTACATAATTGATACGGAAGTTCCCAACGCCTTCGCGACTGGCAGAAATCCCGACAATGCGGCGGTTGCCGTCACGACCGGTTTGATGAAAACTCTCGACTACAACGAACTTTCCGGCGTGCTCGGTCATGAATTGGCGCACGTCAAACACAGAGATATTTTAATCGGAACAATCGCGGCGTCAATGGCAGGCGTCATTTCTATGGTTGCCGATATTGTTCAATGGGGCGCGATTTTCGGCACGCGCTCCGACGACGACGATAGAGGCGGAATAATTGGTTTTCTCGCGACGGTTATTCTTGCGCCGATTGCCGCCTCGTTGATTCAACTTGCCGTGTCGCGTTCAAGGGAATACGACGCAGATAAAACTGGCGGTGAAATTTGCGGCAACCCCATGTATCTTGCCAACGCTTTGGAGAAAATCGAATACTATGCTCAACGCTACGCGCCTATGCCTCAAGCAGGAACGGCGACCGCTCACATGTTCATAATCAATCCGCTGGAGAATTCCAAAAAGGCATTGAAGAATTTGTTTTCTACTCACCCCGACACCGACGACAGAATTGCTCATTTGCGTGAACAGGCAAGAGAAATGCACTTGCTTAATTAAAAATTTAGAGCAACTCCAATTGTTTTAATTATTTCAAGCGTTTTGCTCGTTCAGCATCAAACTTGGCTTTGGCGTCGTTTTCGTTGACATTTAAAGATTTTTCAGCTTCCAATAGTATCGACTCAGTTTGACGTATACCCTGCATTGAATCCAATTTACTGTCGAGGTAGCGACCTATATTTTCCATGTTGAAATTTTTTTGCGCGGCTTTGTTCATGTAAGCTTCTATTCGCGCACTTGAGTAATATTCGGGATTTTTATTGACTTCTTTAAGAAAATCATTTACCCCGCCGACTTGTCCGTAGTGCATGTTCAACGCGCCGGTTATAAATTCGTCGGCCGCCTCGCGTTTTTTGTCGGGGGAGTAATTCTCGTTGCCGGTCAATTTTATTTCGTCTATTTGCTTAGCGTACTCTTTGTAATCTTCCAAAGTTTTTGCGTTATGCGGCGTCAAACCCATCTCGGCTCCGCGCATGACCTTCGCGCCTAATTCGTCGCTATTTTTACTGTTTTTGATGACGCCTGCATTTTTCAAGACGTCTACGCATTTATCTGCCACGTCCAAGCCGAAATTAATTACTTCGAGTACTTTTACCGCCAATTTAAGTGCGGAAGTCGGTGTCATGTATGTTCACTCCTTTTAGTTTTCTCCTCGTCCAAATTTTGTTTAGCCTCTTCCTCGCTCACGCCCAATTTTTTTTCTGCCTCAATCAGCATGGTGTCCACGTGGCGAATTTCTTGCATCGAATCCAATTTGCTGTCGAAATATTTGTTAATGTTCTCCATGTTGTCGCCGCTGTTTTTGAAGGCGTTCATGTAAGAAACAACTCGCTCCGGCGTGTAGAAATCTTTATTGACCTCCGTAAGCTCCGTGTTCAAAAATTTTTCCGCGCCGCTGTCCTTGCCGTAATATTCGACCAGTGCTGTACCTAAAATTTCAGCCGCTGCTGTTTGTTTTTCTTCGACTGAAAATTTTTCGCTCGCTTCGGGATCCAACTCTATCGTCTCAATTTCTTGGAGATATTCATTGTAACGTCCCTCATAATCTTCCGCTTTAATTCCTCTATCTTGTGCCTGCAATGCGCGGTCTCCCAACTCTTCTGGCGGCATGTCTTTTTTGATTATGCCTAATGCTTTGCAGACGTGTATACCAATATCAATGGCAGTAACTGCCAAAGCGACCACGTTCAACGCACCTAAAATTAATCCGAACATAAAATTTCCTCCTTACATCTTGCCATTCAAATCACGCAGAATATCCGAATACTTTTGCTTGAAGACCTCATAATTTTTTTCGGCGGCGGCGGCAAAAAAAATCGCTTCGACAAAAAGTCCCTCGTACTCACCGAAATTAAAATTCTTATTGGCAGAGTTAAGCAGTCGTTTAAGTAAAACTCGCGCCGCTTCTTTAGTCGTACAAAAATTTATCGGTAGCCGTTCAAAAAGCTCGCGCCGCTCCTCGTCTTTTTTTCTAATCCATTGCCCGAAAAGTTGCCGTAAAATTTTTATGAGTTCGCGCTTTCCTGCCACGTGTTGAAGATATTTTTCCCGCGTCACGTCTTTAGGCAGTTCGGGATAATAAATTTGAACATTTTCCAGTTGCACGCGCTCTTGCATTTGCGCCAGCCGCTGATTTAAATCTGTGCTTTGCGCCGTGCTTATCTCGTCAACTTGCACGCAAACCGGCTTATGCCAATTCTCCGTGAAAACCACTGCCCGCCCCGTCGGCAAATTTGAGAGGAAAGTTTTCTGTTCGTCTTCGAGCATCATGGTATCCCCGATTGTTTCCTTGTCGTCTTTGGCAACCAACTTATGCACGATTTTTGTCGCCGTGTTTTTTAAGACGTCTTCGGCAAGTTTGTTCGGAATTTGGTCGACGATTATCAGCGACTCGCCATATTTGCGAATTTCCGCTAACATGTCTGTGAACATGCTTACCGAATATTTTTTGCCCTCGTCGTCGCCCGGCAAAACTTTGCTCAGCAAACGATGCGCCTCTTCTATCAGAGTAATGTGTCTGAAGTTTTTATCTGCATGATAGGCTTGTTTGACTGCCTCGTTGAGCCGCCCCATTATCAACGCCATGATTAATGCTTTGTCTTGTGGCGACTTTAAATCTTCCATTTCTATGACGACTTTCGAGCGGAGCAAATATTGAAAATCTATCGAGCGCGTGCAGTTTAGCATTTTTCCTTTTGCCCCGTAAGTCAGATTCACTATTCGACTTATCAACGAGCCGCGATAATTGCCCGCGAGCTCTGCGCCGAACTTTTGTTCCTTAACTACCTCTTCCAAAATTTTTATAAACGTTGACAGCGTCGGGAAATTTATTTCGCCCGTGCCCTCGTATTGACCGCTTTCCGTGTCCCAGCCGCATTGTTCATAGGCGCGGTACATTGCTATTTCAAATATTTGCGGCATTGACGCTTCAAAGTGGAACGAACTCATAAACGCCGCTTTAACCATGTCTACATGCGCAGTTAAATTTTCGCCCGGCAACATTTCAAACGGATTAAAACGCAATGGCAATCCGCTTTCCGTGCCGAGCGTGAAAACTACTAAATCTTCCGTTCCCTTTTGACAAAGTAATTCTTGATATTCAGTCTTTGCCGGTTCGATAACCAGAAACGGCATTTTTGAAGCGATTAACAGCCGTTTGCAAGTAACAGTTTTTCCGGAGCCGGTAATACCCGTAACGAAAATATGTTTGTTCAAAACATTTTTATCGAGGCTCACCACGTTATTTGGCAAAAGTTTTCCGCCATAAACCAGCTGTCCGAAGGACAAATTATCTGCAGATTTTTGATTTGGAATTAGGGACGGATTTAATCCAAACGGTACAAATCGGCGAAGGGCGATTCCCGGTACTTCATTTAGCGGCAAGCCTGCCATGATTCCAACTTCGTCGCTAGTTAAGAAAGTCGCCAACTCCCGACGCATTTCGCGGCAAGGTACACCGTAGAGCACGCCATAAGGCAAGGCGCGTTCAAGTTTGAAGTCGTGTATTTGAAAATCCCCCAGCCACTCGCCATTAGAAAAAGGCTCGCTTGTAGTCAGCGGTGTGAACGCAGTAGACTTGCCTTGAAAAATCGCCGTGACATTATTGCAGAGACGCGCATTAATTGATTTAGTTTGCGTCAAAAGATAAACAGCAGTCTTGAAAATTCCGCAGTTGCTACCCTTAGACAAACGCGGCAATAAAGTTTCGTCGATATACTTCAAAAATTCTGCGGCCTTTTTGTTCACCACGTCCACCGAAGCGGTCAAACTGCTACCTTGCGTGTCGGAAGTGCCTGCCGTTTCGCCTGTGTTTACACTGTTGCTTTGGCTCGTGCCGTGCGAATCGCTAATGCTTGTACTTTCAGTCGTGCCGCTCGATTGCTGATTGGCGCGGGATTTGCCTTGAACTTCTGAGGTGCCGGTGTTGCGCGTTTTGCCTTGAGTCTCTGATTCGGAGGAGCCGCTCGTATTTGATTGACTGTGCCCCGAACTTTTGCTACGCGTTTCAGAAGAGCTTTCTCCCCTTGATTCGCTTGAACTGTCTGATGTCCCGTGAGTGTTGCTGTTGCTTGAACTTCCATGACTGCTACTCTGATTTGCCGTCTTGCCCTTTGACGTGTTTGACGAACGACCTCTAGTTTCTTGATGGCTTGAGTTCTCGTTTCGGCTGTCGGTGTGTGACGAACTTTTTCCTTGAGTGTGTGACACAGTTACACTTTCACCGCTGGAAGTCGTTTGACTTATCGACACATTTTCCGAATAAGATTTTCCCGTACTTGAACCTGTGGTATCGGTTTTGCCGTGCGTGTCACTTTCTCCCGTCGTATGACTTTGCCCGATACTCGTGCCGACGTTTTCGCTATGTCCCGTTGACCGCGAACTTTGCAAAGAATTTTTAGCAATCAACGACAGCTTATCAAAAATTTCGTAAGTTTGTTCGCGCAACTCGGCAACGTTTTCTTGACTTAAAGGCTCACAAACGATAACCATTTGCCAATTTTCGCCGTGCATAGCGGAAATTAATCTGTCCATGCCTTGATAGTCGCTGTCCGGATTTTTTTCGCGTTCGTCTTGCACAGAGGGAATGCCCGTTACAATGTTGACGTAATGATTGTTTCTTATCGGCGAAAAAATTTCAGTCTCGGCTTCTTCCTCTCTTAATGCCGTCAAGGAGCTACCTTTGAACATTCCCTGAAAAGACGATTCGATAATATCATGTGCGTAATCGCCCAAGCGCGCCGCTTCCTCAGTGTTGGGCTTCGCCGATAAGCCTAAGTAAATGTGCGTACTTTTCTCGTCGCCGCGAATCACGTATATAAAATTCATGCCAGGCACTCGAATAGCCGAAATAAAATTTTGCCACGCCTCCCGCGTCGGCTTTTTTCCGTCATAAAGCAATTCTTCCAAACGAAAAAAACGACAAAAGCGATTGCCCTTGAACTTTTCGCGCTCGTGGTTCTCAGGCAATTCGTCTAAAGTCGTTGAAAAAATTTCGGGACAAGAAAGAGTTGGCTCTTCAATCGGAAGAATATTTTTGTCATTCCCGTCAGATTCTGGAAGCATTTTTTTCTCTCCTTGAATTATTTTTTTGTCTTTTTGTACAAAGTCTTAAATTTATTTTCCGCATTCCAAAGTTGCTTTTTTAGCGAGCGCAGATCTTCCTCTTGCGAAAAAACTTTTTTAAAAGATAAAATCGTTAAGCCGTCAATCGCGGTATCTTCCGTGTACTTGCAAATCAAATCCCCCTGCTTGTCGAAACGTGCCACTGTGCCGCAAAAGACGAATTCTTTTCTACCGTGCAAAACGTATAAACACGTTGCCAAAGATTTTATGTCCGTCAGCCGCAACATGTTTACGCCCGAAAAAAATTTTGCGATTCGATTTAAAAGTTCGGCGGTCACTTTTTCGTACAGCACGAGCACCGATAAATTTTGCGGCGCGAGATTAAGATTGCTAATAATTCTTTGCCACGATTTATCCTCGTCGACGACCGCTTTGTTTTCGCCGTAAAGAAAAACTTGCCCGCTCTCGTCGAAGAGTTTCAACTTACCTTGCAAGGAAATTATAATCACTTCGTGCAACATAATTCCTCACCTACTCATAATCTCAAGCCATTGACTATGCTCTTGAACGCTTCCGCCAAACCGCTCATGTCTTTTATCTGATAATAATCT
>CAMJKR010000069.1 GCA_946406415.1 uncultured Selenomonadales bacterium
CAAAACTAAGTTGGAACAAATCGGGAAATTGTGTATGGCGCAATATTCCAAATGCCATGTGTAAGCAGAAATAATAAAACGTCGCTCTATCAAAGTAGGTACTACAACTACATTTTTATTGAAAAACAATCGCAGGTCGCAAAAATATGCAAAAAGTTGCTTTATATCAATTATTATTTCGATAAAATATTTAAACCTAATTTTAAACGCGACAACAAGGATGTAGAAGATTCCGAGACTCGACTTCGTTTTGTAAGCAACGCTAGAACAATTTGTATTGCTTTTTGTGCGCTTGCCGCTCGTTACAATCAGGGAAATATCACTGAGCAAGATATAAAAACGATATATTAATGAGATTTTTGCTGACGTTTAGGGTTATCAGGGAATTAGGCGCAAGCGTTTTGATTCCACAGAAGAATTTTAGGAGAAGTTTGTATGAAAAAAATTTTACCATTGAATCACGGACTGCGCGGCGATATTGAGATTCCAGGCGACAAATCAATCTCGCACCGCGCTATAATTTTGTCTAGCTTGGGAAATACGCCCGTTGAGGTGTCAAATTTTTTGGCGGGCGCGGATTGTTTATCAACTGTCGCTTGCATGAGGAAATTGGGTGCGCAAATCGAACAATCGGGCGGAAATTTTTTAATTAAAGGATACGGGCTTAACGGACTGTGCGAGCCAGAAAATATTTTAGACGCGGGCAATTCCGGCACGACGTTAAGATTGTTAATGGGCTTGCTTGCGCCGCAAAAATTTTTATCGACGTTCACCGGCGACGCTTCACTAAGGCGACGTCCAATGGCACGAGTTATCAAGCCGCTGTCGCAAATGGGCGCAACAATTTTCGGACGCAATGATAATAAAAATTTACCGATAACAATTTTACCCGCCGAAAAGAAATTGCGCGGAATAACTTATGAAATGCCCGTTGCCTCCGCGCAGGTTAAATCGGCGTTGCTTTTGGCTGGACTTTATGCAGAGGGCGCGACGACCGTCATGGAGCCTGCGCCGTCAAGAGACCATACAGAAAAAATGTTGGAGGCATTTGGAGCGCGAATTGAAAAATCGGGCAACGCGATAAAAATTTTCCCGACAGAAAAACTCGTTGCGCCCGAAAGAATTTCCGTACCAGGCGATATATCTTCGGCAACTTATTGGCTGGTGCTCGCGACTATTCTCGACGATTCCGACGTGATAATTGTAAATGTCGGCGTGAACGATACGCGCACGGGAATTTTGGACGTGCTAAAAAATATGGGCGCGAAAATTGAAATTTTAAATGTGCGGACTTCGGGCGGAGAACAGATTGCCGATTTAAAAGTTGTCTCGTCGAAACTGCGCGGCGTAGAATTTGGCGGGGAAATAATTCCGCGTCTGATTGATGAAATTCCCGCGCTTGCAGTTGCCGCCGCCTTTGCTGAGGGCACGACGATTATCCGCGACATTAGAGAGTTGCGCGTTAAAGAAACGGACAGATTAGCCGCCATTGTCGAGGAGTTCAACAAAATATCGCCCGAAACTTTTACAGCAACGGACGACAGCTTGATTATTCGCGGCGGACGTGAAAAATTTTTCGCCGAATGCAGAACTTTTGCGGATCATCGTATGGCAATGTCGCTTGCGATATTCGGCGCGGCGGCAATGGGCGTTTCAATCGACGACGCTGATTGCGTTAAAATTTCTTATGCGAATTTCTTTGACATGTTGGCTTAATCGCAAAAAATTATCGACTCATTACGAGCCGATTTTTTTTACGCTTCAATGTTGCTCGCCGATAAAATTTCGGCGATTTTTACTTTGTCGGAAGGTTTTTTCTCGCTTAAAAATTTTATCAGCGCGATTATTCGTTCCAACGCTTCCATATCCGCGTATGTCGTAAAAAATATGTCGTCGTGATGTGCTCCAACCAATCGGTCTTCTTTGATTATGTCTAATTGCCTTTGCACTTCTTTTGTCGTCATGAAAATTCCCCTTTGTGTTGAAAATACGCGCGGCGTTTGCTAAACTTTAGCATAAAAGGAGGCGAATATCAATGCAAGACAAAAATTCTACAGCAAAGAAAATTAAAGACGCCGAACAAGCATTTGATAGAAAACGACGGACTTTCGGCTTGATTTTCGGACCTCTGCTCGCGATTGCAGTAATTTTAACGCCGATTGACGCGCTGACTTTAGAGGCACATAAACTTTTGGCGATAATGGTACTCGTCGCGCTGTGGTGGATAACTGAACCCGTTCCAATCCCTGTAACGTCTTTAATGGGACCAACTTTGGCAGTAATTACCGGCGCAATTCCGGCGGGCACGGCATTTGCGGCATTTTCAAACCCGATGATATTTTTATTTATGGGCGGATTTATTTTGGCTAAGTCAATGATGATGCACAGACTCGACAAGCGGTTTGCTTACTGGCTATTGTCGCGTTCGTGGGTCGGGTCGAATCCGCGAAGAATATTTCTGGCAATCGGGCTGGCAACGGCTTTATGTTCGGGCTGGGTAAGCAATACTGCAACGGCGGCTATGATGTTCCCAATTTGTTTAGGGCTTTTGAACTCAATCAAAGACATGATGGCGGCAAATGGGCGCGAAATTGATTTATCCGAATACAAATATGCGACGGGCTTAATGCTTATGACAGCTTATTCCGCGTCGATTGGCGGCGTTTTAACTCCAATCGGCACGCCTCCTAATTTAATCATGCTCGGCTTTTTAGATTCAATGCAAAACATTCACATTTCCTTTTTTGAGTGGATGATTTGGGGCTTTGTCGCGATGGTTTTATATTTTATAATCGCGTATATCGTTTTGTCGAAAATGTTCCCGCCTGATGTTGATAAAATTGACGGCGCGGAAGAATTCATACGCGCAAGAATAGACGAACTCGGAAATTGGACGCGTGCGCAAAAAAATACTCTGTGCGCATTTTTGTTGGCGGTCGCGCTGTGGATAATTCCGGGATTTTTGAACATGTTTTTAGGCTCAACAAGTTCGATTTTAAAAATGTACAATCAACTTTTCCCGGAAGCGATTGCGGCAATGGCGGGCGCGTTATTGCTTTTTATTTTGCCCGTTAACTTTTCTAAACGCGAATTCACAATCAATTGGAAGGAAGCGGCAGCCGGCATTGAGTGGGGCACGCTGATTTTATTTGGCGGCGGCTTGGCAATGGGCGGCATGATGTACAAAACTGGATTATCGCAATGGCTCGGAGATTTAATCGTCGGGGCAATGGGCGGCGCGGCGTCCCAAGTCGTTTTAGTCGCGGTGTTCTCGGTTTTGGCGTTGCTTTTGTCGGAGCTTACGTCACACACGGCGGCAACCAACATGATTGGACCTTTAGCGATAACGATTGCGGTTTCTGCGGGATTAAGTCCGGTTCCGGTATCAGTCGGCATTGCGTTGAGCGCGTCGCTCGGATTTATGTTGCCGGTGTCGACGCCGCCCAATGCGATTGTCTACGCCAGCGGCTACGTCCCGATTACCAAAATGATTAAGACCGGCGTTTACATTGACTTTATCGGAATTGCGTGTGTAACAATTCCGCTTGCAATTTGGCTTGTCGGTTTAATCGTCGGCTGAATTGACACAAAAATTTAAAGCCCGATGGCTTGAACCGTCGGGCTGTTATTTTTTTATTTGGTGGAGATGAGGAGAATCGAACTCCTGTCCAAAAATGCCGTTGCTCAATCTTCTCCGAGCGCAGTCGCCGAAAGGTTTCAGCTTTACCAAACTCGACGACAAACTTGATAAAGCCAAGCACTTTGAAAATTCCCGCGCCCTACAGTACTCTTAAGCGCGGTATTCCCGTTTCTGACGTCGACACTGACCTGACGGGAAGGGAATCAGTCAGGCGACGTGGCGATTAAGCCGCCAATGCGTACTCTTCAGTATCCGCAGTTATTGTTTGTTTTTCCGCTTGTCAAATCGGTTGCGGAGCCGATGCTCGCTTATTGAACCCCGTTCATCCCTGTCGAAACCATTACATCCCCTTTGTTTAAAGTCGTTGAAGTTTATCACGCGGAAAAATTTTTGTCAATCATTCTGCTCTGCACTTTCGACCGCCTCTTGCGGCTCAAGCAAACCGAACATAACTTTGACGAGTGCATCGCCGTATTTCTCAATCATCAGCAATCCAACCACTACCGCAAAATCAATCTGTTCATAAGTCGGCGCGGCAAATTCATCTTCGCCACAGTAAAGCGCGATTCGATAAGAAATTTCGCCGTCGTCAAAGTCAAAATCAAAACAGCCGACCTTCAAGCCGTAATTCGCCCGAAGAAGAAATTCCGCAACTTTTGAACGTTCCTTTTCGTCCGCGTTGAGGGGAATTATCATACGCAGAACGAGTTTATCGTTGTATGCACGGAAAAAAACTGTAGCGTGACCGAATTTAGTATCGACGGAATAAACCGCGCTCGCAACGTCCCGTTCGTCAAAAGGTTCATGCTTTACGCTATCAACCTCAAAAAAATTTTCTACCGCTGCACGAATCGTAGCTGTCTTATCGCGTTTTTCTAAATCACTCATTTAAAAACCTCCTCATTTTACACTTAAAAATTTATTACCAGCCGCAACGAATCGCCAAAAGTAATTCGCCGCCTCGCCCGCGTAATCAATGTTAATTCTTTTCGTTGCTTCTACTTTCAAATTTTCTGCCGTCTCGATAAAAATTTCTTCGCCGCATAAATCCGCGCCGTAAAAATTTTTCGTTATACCCAGAGATTGAGAGAGTTTGCCGGGTCCTGAACACAGGTCGCGCAGATTATTTTTATTCCGACGACTTTTCATAAGCTCAACGCCGTCAACCGGCTCTAAAGCTCGAATCAAAACGGCTTCGGGAACATTTTCGACATTTGCGATAACGTTCGTGCAAAGATACATTCCGTAAATCAAATAAACGTATACGAAACCGCCCGCGCCGTAAAAAATTTTTGTGCGTTCAGTCTTGCCCCTGTAAGCGTGCGAGGCGGCATCAACCGTACCCATATAAGCCTCTGTCTCAATGATAATTCCGCTCGTCAAACCTTCGGGCAGATTTGTAATAATTTTTTTGCCGATAAGCTCACGAGCAACCGTCAAGCCGTCACGCAGATAAAATTTCCGTTCTAGTTTCATAAACACCTCCGTTAAAAAGTTTGCGCCGATTATATCACGTTGCAAAAATTCTTGCACGGCTTAAAGGATATTTAACCGACGCGGGGAATATAAAAATCACGGAGGTTGAAAAGCTGTGGGAAATGCGGAAATTGATGAATTCGTTGAGCACGTCACCGAACGCACTGATATTTATTCAGTCGTGTCGCGTTATGTGCCGCTTACTCAAAAGAGCGGGCGATATTGGGGGCGTTGTCCCTTCCACAACGAAAAAACCGCGTCCTTCAGTGTTAGCCCCGATAAAGGACTTTTTTATTGCTTCGGTTGCGGCGCGGGCGGTAATGTCTTTAAGTTCCTTTCGCTCATTGAAAATATAACATATTTCGAGGCTGTCAAACTGCAAGCCCAACGGCTCGGCATTGAACTTCCCACAAAAAAAACTTCGCCCGAACAGGAACGGCGAAGGCGTGAGGAAAAAATTTTACTCAAAATTAATGAACTCGCGCAGGATTTTTACCACGAATGTTTAATCAAAACAGCTCGCGGCGAAGTTGGCAGGAAATATCTTGCGGCGCGTGGAATTACCACAGAAACTATAGAGGCTTTTAAATTAGGATTTGCGCCTGATGAGTGGGAAGCTCTTCTTAAAAAATTAATGCGACAAAATTTTTCTCCGCAACAACTTGAGGCAGTCGGACTTATCGCAAAACGCAAAAATTCTTCCGGCTACTACGATAGATTTCGCGGACGAATTATGATTCCCATTGCAAATATTTTCGGGCATATCGGGTTTGGCGGACGCGTTTTAAATAGTGGTGACGACACAACGCCCAAATACCTAAACACGCCGGACACTGCACTTTTTAATAAGAGAAATTTACTTTTCGGTTTGGACAAGTCAAATCGTGCGATAAATGCGGCAGGCGCGGCGATTGTCGTGGAAGGTTACATGGACGCAATTTCCCTGTTCAGCGCGGGAATTAAAAATGTCGTCGCAACGCTAGGTACTGCCTTTACGCCTGAACATGCCAAATTGATTCTGCGCTATGCTAAGAAAATTATCTTCTGTTATGACAGCGACGAGGCAGGACAACGCGCTACGCTCCGTGCCTTACCGATTGTTCAGCAAATCGGCGCGGAAGTGTTCGTTGTCAAAGTGCCCGACGGTAAAGACCCCGACGAATTTATTCGCAAACACGGAAAGGTGGCGTTCGAGGAGCTAATAAAAAATGCAGAGACGCTGGTTGATTATCGCATGAATTACGTTCTTGCCCGCACCGAATACGGGACAACCGCCGGTAAATTTCAAGCCTTGCAGGAAATTTTGCCCGTCATCGCAAAAATTAATGATAATGTCAAGCTCAAGGATTACTTAAAAAAAATCGCCAATGCCCTAAGCTTAGACGAATACCTTATCGAGGACAAGTGGAAAAAACTTTCTTCAACAGCGGAGCCTGATATAAATCCGGCAGTCGTTAAAAGGAAAAAACTTGACGCCGAAAAAAATCCGCAACTTAAAGCGGCGTGCGAAGACGTTATAAGAATGGCTTGGGATGAAGGCGACACTCTAGGTTATACGTTGGCAATGGTGCCGCTTGAAACGTTTTCGGAAGTTTATCAAGAAATAATCAAGTGGATTGAAAATTGCACGGCGCAGGCAAGGCGTCCCGACCAAATGAGCGCGGCAACAGAATTAAGCGAGGCGGCAAATGCAGAACTGGCAAGAATTTTAATGAAAGGCTCCGATACGCCACGTGAGCAGAAATTAATCGTCTTTGATGATTCTGTAAATATTTTGCGGCGGGATTTGCTAGAAAAAAAATATAAAAAGCTCCTCGCGCAATCCGAAAAAGATATTCCAAACGACGAGGCAACTCGCATTAAAATAGTTGAAGAGTTAATCAAAGTTAAAACAGAAATTGACAAACTGAAGGGCAATCCAAATTGCTTTTGAAAGGAGGCTGCAATATGACAGGAGAAAGCAAAACTGTCGAGTTGAGCGGCAGCCTGTCGGGAAATAAAAAAAATCATTCCGCACAAAAACACTCCGAGCTTATAGAAACAATGTCGGCGGAAGATGCAAGCAAAACCCCCAAAGGTCGTCCGCCCAAAATTGTTTCAATGTTAACGGAAAAAGCTAAGCAAACCGGCGGGAAGCTGACATGGGGCGACTTGGACAGGATTATTCAAAGTTTCGGCGTGGAAAATGACACGGACGAGATTGACGAAATCCTGAGCATATGCGAGCGCGAAGGAATCGAGATAACAAACGAGGACACGCCGCTTGAGGATATGGGCGATAACGTTGACCCCGATTTAACGCCGGAGACGACTTCGCTTGTGCAAGACGACGCACTTACTAACGTCGAAACAGCTGAAACACCTACAGACGAAGTTGAGACGCCTAAACCGCCTTTGGAACTCGACTTGATACCCGACAACATTTCGATTGATGACCCCGTTCGCATGTACTTAAAAGAAATCGGACGAGTGCCGCTCCTTACCGCCGAACAGGAAAGAGAATTGGCAATGCGCATGGAATCAGAGGACGAAGAGGAACATACCGAAGCGCAAAAACAACTTGCCGAAGCTAACTTGCGCTTAGTCGTGTCAATCGCCAAAAGGTATGTCGGGCGCGGAATGTGGTTTTTGGATTTAATTCAAGAGGGCAACTTGGGCTTGATTAAAGCGGTCGAAAAATTTGACTACCACAAAGGCTATAAATTTTCAACGTATGCAACGTGGTGGATTCGTCAAGCGATAACGCGAGCAATAGCCGATCAAGCGCGCACAATCCGAATTCCAGTGCACATGGTCGAGACGATTAATAAGTTAACCAGAGTTTCGAGAAACCTTTTGCAGGAAAATGGACGCGAACCAACCGACGAGGAAATTGCCGTAGCAATGGAGATAGATGTTGCTCGCGTGCGGGAAATCAAGAAAATTTCGCAAGAACCTGTTTCACTGGAGACACCGGTCGGCGAAGAGGACGATTCACATTTGGGCGATTTTATCGAAGACCACGACGCCCCCGCACCAGCCGACGCCGCGTCATTCATGCTGTTAAAAGAGCAACTGGAAGATGTTTTGGGAACCTTGACGCAACGCGAAAAAAATGTTTTGCGGCTGAGATTCGGACTAGAGGACGGCAAAGCAAGGACGCTTGAGGAAGTCGGCAAAAGTTTCAACGTCACTCGCGAACGTATTCGACAAATCGAGGCTAAGGCGTTAAGGAAACTTCGCCACCCCGCCCGCTCAAAGAAGCTTAAGGATTTTCTGGACTAAAAAATTATCGGGAGTCGCAAACGCGGCTCCTTTTCCATTGGAGGGATTAACATGGAATATAAATCGGGATTCGTGGCGGTAATCGGACGTCCAAACGTTGGCAAGTCCACGCTGATTAACAAAATTATCGGGCAAAAAATCGCGATAACCTCCGATAAGCCGCAGACAACGCGCAGTCGGATTCAATGTATTTTAACGCAAGACGACGCGCAAATTATTTTCCTCGACACGCCTGGTATCCACAAGCCAAAATTTAAACTCGGCGAATACATGTTAAAAGCGGCAGAGGGCACGCTTAAGGAAGTCGACGCGATTTTTTTTGTCATTGACGCGACGGAAAAATTTGGCGGCGGCGAAAAATATATCCTCGAACGACTGAACGCGACAACTAAGCCCGTGATTTTGGTCGTCAACAAAGTTGATTTGATTGAGCGCGAAAAACTTTTGCCGATAATCGCCGACTACTCAACGCGCAGAAATTTTGCGGCAGTAGTTCCGATAAGTGCAACCGACGGCACAAATATCAACGCGCTGATTGACGAGGCAAAAAAATTTTTACCGGAAGGCGTGCAATATTATCCTGCTGACATGGTGACAGACCAGCCCGAACGTTTGATAATCGCTGAATTGATTCGCGAAAAACTTTTGCACACGACGCAAGACGAAGTTCCGCACTCAATCGCCGTCGACTTGGAAGAATTCACGCGACGCGACAACGGCACAATTTTTATACGGGCGACGATTTACGTTGAACGCGATTCGCAGAAAGGAATTTTAATCGGCAAGGGCGGCGCAATGTTAAAGAACGTCGGCAAGGCGGCGCGTCCCGAAATTGAAATGCTACTCGGCACGAGAATTTTTTTAGACTTGTGGGTTAAAGTCAAACGCGACTGGAGAAATTCAATCGGCGCGTTGCAAAGTTTCGGGTTTAAAGATTTTTAAGTAATCCGAATGGGTGATGTTGAAAAATCACTTTGCGGCGGGCGCGGCGGCTCGAATAAAATTTCGCGCAAATCCGTTGCCAACACGTCGAATAACAAAATTTTTTGATACGGTTCCAAAAATCTCTTGCGTTCGTAAATATCATGGCGATTTAAATGTTTCGTGA
>CAMJKR010000070.1 GCA_946406415.1 uncultured Selenomonadales bacterium
AGAAATTAAATTGGACGCCGACTTGAAAGACGCCGCCGAAAAACTTTATCGGAGCGTCGGCACAACGTTAAATGAAGTAATTAAACTCTTTGTGAAACGTAGCGTCGAGACGGGAGAAGTTCCGCGCACGAAGAAAAAAACTGCGGCGGGCATGTTGTCGGCATACGCTAATCCTGCAATGATTCCGTTTGAAAAAGACGGATTGCCTCAAGCGGCGGTGGAAAGATATGCAAGAAGTCTCCGCTAAAAAATCGGCGTTCGGCGCGTTATCTAAATATGCAAAACCTGAGCTGATTCCGTTCGAGGATTGTATATGGGAAAGGACTGTGGTAAATTTTATGCCTAAAAAATTGGTTGATACAAACGTTATCTTGCGCTATCTTCTTCACGACGTTGAATCACAGCAAAAAGAAGTTGACGAGCTTATAGCAAGCGGCGTCGCGACAATTCCTGAAGTTTTTCCCGAAATCGTTTACGTTTTGGGCAAGTCTTACGGCGTCGGCAGGCAACAAATATCGGAGGCTCTTTTGGCTGTTCTGGAAGAAATTGACGTTGCTCACAAAGAAGTTATTATTCACGCCTCAGAACTTTACGGCAAAACAAATTTGGACTTCGTTGACTGCGCTCTAATCGCTTACAATAAAATTGAAGGCGTAGAGGTTTTTACCTTCGACAAGGACTTAAATAAACTTCTTAAACGGGAGGAAAAATAATTTGAAACTTGACGGCTTGAAAAAATTTCACTTCATAGGGATTGGCGGCGCGGGCATGAGTGCGCTTGCCAAAATTTTAATCGAAAGCGGGCTGGAAGTTAGCGGCTCGGACGCTAAAGACTCTCCTACGCTTGACATGTTAAAAAGTCTTGGCGCGCGGGTTTTTGTCGGGCACAAAGCTAAAAATATTCTCGACGCGGCGGGCAATCCCGTTGAGGCTATCGTTTGCTCGTCGGCAATTCCCGCTGACAATCCCGAAATTATCGCGGCGGGCAAATTTAAAATTCCAAAGCTCCACCGCTCCGACATTAATGCGTGGCTGTTAAATTCACGTAAAGGCATTGCGGTTGCCGGTTCGCACGGAAAAACTACGACGACTTCAATGATTGGCTACGTTCTGCACAGCGCAGACGTCGACCCGACAATTATAATCGGCGGCGAATCAACCGACTTGGGAACGGGCGCGATTTTGGGCAAAAGCGATTGGCTCGTTAGTGAGGCTGACGAAAGCGACGGTTCCTTTGTTACACTTAAGCCGAAAATTTCTGTCGTCACGAACATTGAAGACGATCACTTAGATCATTACGGCACAATGGAGCGGATTCGCGACGCATTTAAAATTTTTATCGAAAATCTCGACCGCGAGGAGGGAGTTGCCGTTTTATGTTTCGACAATGACAATCTGCGCGGGCTTGCAAAAAAAATTGACCGCAAAATTATTTCCTACGCGATTGACAACGAGGCGGATTTTACCGCAAAAAATATTCGCACGATGACTAGAGGAGTTACTTTTGACGCCTTTAATCGGGAAAATTTTTTGGGCAAAGTTCAGTTGGCAATTCACGGGCGGCACAATGTTTTAAATGCGCTTGCGACGATTGCAACGGCTCTTCAAGTCGGTGTGGACTTTAACAGGATTGTCGAGGCGTTGAGCCATTTTCACGGCGCAAAAAGGCGTTTTCAAACTAAAGGGCGCGTTAGAAATATTTTAGTTGTCGACGATTACGCGCATCACCCGACGGAAATTGCCGCAACGCTTAAAGCCGCCCGCGAAACTAAGCCCAATAAAATCATTTGCATTTTTCAGCCGCACAGATATTCACGCACGCAACTTTTGCTTAAAGATTTTGGCGGCGCGTTCAAAGAAGCGGACATGTTGATTTTGACGGACGTTTATTCGGCGGGCGAGGAAAAAATTTCGGGCGTCAGCGGCGAATCAATTCTTAAGGAAGTTTTGAGCACGACGAATCAAGCCGTTTCCTACATTCCCAAGCGCGAAAATATTGCCGCCGCGATTAAAGACCAGTTGTCGCCGGGTGATTTAGTTATAACGATGGGCGCGGGCGATATTTATAAAACCGGCGAAGAAATTTTGGAAGCTCTCAAAGATTGGACTGGTAAAAAAATTGTCGTCGTGTGTGGTGGCACGTCTACAGAGGCGGAAGTTTCACGGCGCACGGGCAAGGCAATTTATGACGCGCTCAAATCTAAAAATTATAACGTCGAATTGCTCGAACTCAATCCGCAAACTTTTGCCGCCACGATTCGCGAAAAAAATTGTACAGTCGTCTTTAACGCGGTGCACGGCAAATACGGCGAGGACGGCTTGATTCAAGGGACGCTCGACATGTTGAAAATTCCATACACGGGTTCGGGCGTGCTTGCCGCCGCGTTGACTATGGATAAAGTCGCCACGAAACATTTCCTAAACTCCGCGAATCTTTCCACGCCGAAATTTGCCGTTTATCGCGAAGTCGACAGGCGCGACGAACTTGCCGCTGAAGTTGAAAAAATTTTCGGCTTGCCAGTTGTGATTAAGGCGGCATCGCAAGGCTCAAGTATTGGCGTGAATATCGTTGAGCACGCTGAAGACATTGACGCGGCGATTGACGACGCATTTACTTTTGGCGACGAGATTTTAGTTGAGGAATTTATTAAGGGACGCGAGTTGACGGTTGCGGTTTGCGGCAACGAGGACGAGGCAGAAGCTCTTCCCGTTATTGAAATTACTACGACGACTGGTCGCTACGATTATAAAAGCAAATATACTAAGGGCATGTCGACGCACATTGTTCCCGCGCAGATTTCTGACGAATTGACCGCCGAAGTTAAAAAATTGGCAGTCGCGGCGTTCAAGGTTTGCAAATGTGCGGGCGTCGCTCGTGTCGATATGATGTTGTCCGAAGAAAATATTCCTTACGTTATCGAAGTCAATTCGGTGCCTGGCATGACGGAAACTTCTTTGGTGCCCGACGCGGCAAGGGCGGCAGGAATTGAGTTTCCGGAGTTGTGCGAAAAAATTTTGGCGTTTGCTGAATTCTGATTTAAGGTGGTGAAGTTATGGCAAAAATAAGGAGGCGGCGGAATTTTGGGCGGCTGTTCAGAGGGTTAATTTTCCTTGTCGTAAGCGCGGCGGTGCTAAGTTTCTTCGTCTACGTGCCGTTCTTCACGCTAAAGGAAATCCGACTTGAGGGCGCAAAATATTTAACGGAAGAAGATATTCTGCGCGTCGGCAACATTTACATTGGCGAGCCGATATTCCAGCTGGAGACAAATGTTGTGCAAAGTCGGCTATCAAAAGATTTGCGAATTGAGGAAGTCAGCGTCCGTAGAAAATTGCCGCACGCGCTAGAGATAAAAATTAAGGAGCGGCGACCGCTTGCAACGATAATTTGCGATTACGGTTACTTAGACCTCGACCACAACGGCACGATTATTGACAGCTACAAGACGATTAAGACTATGCAAATTCCGATGATAACGGGCGCGACGGTTCACGATTTATATATCGGCGACGAGGTTAACGACGAATATGTAAAAAAAATTCTCGACTTCTTGCAACGGCTCAACGAGGACACATTAAATCTTTTGTCGGAGATTGCGATTGTCGACGAGGATTATATTGTAATGTACAGCGCGACTGAACGCCCCGTTCAAATTCGTATTGGCAAGCTGGAACGGCTCGACGAAAAGGCGCGGCTTACGGAAGATTTTTTGCGCGATTTGGCGACGAATCCTCACCCCGTTGAATACGTTGACTTTAATTACACTGCGCCTTTTATCAAACTTGCAGAATAAAAATTAAAGGCTCCTCAAATGTCGGAGCCGATTTTTTTTACGTAATTTACAATGTCTTTTGCGGCAAATGGGCGGGAAATTTTTTTTGCGCAACGTTTCATTTCGTCGAGCCGCGCAGGTTTCGCTAAAAGTTTTTCAATGACTGCTGAAATTTTTTTGTCGCCGACTTCAATAGCCGCGCCGTGAGCCGTTGCATAAGCCGCGTTGAGGGCTTCGGGACCGGGTATCGGCGCGTGAAGTATCAAGGGCAAGCCCGCCGCAAAAGCTTCAGTCATAGTCAACGCGCCTGGCTTCGTGATTAATAAATCTGCCGCCGCCATCAGTTTATGAACGTCTTCTACATAGCCGAAAATTTCTGTCGGGTGTAAAAATTTTTCCCGCCTTAACCGCGCCAATAAATTTTCGTTTTGCCCGGCGACGACTACAACTTTAATCGGCGTGGAAATTTTATTCAGCTCAGATAAAGTCTCTTCAATCGAGCCTAAACCTAAGCCGCCGCCCATTATTAAAATTGTCGTCTGCGAATCAGATTTTTTTTCTACTTTGGAAAATTTTTCATCAATCGGTATACCCGTCGCGAAAATTTTTTGTCCTGCGCGGCAATGCGTAGAAAGTTCTCGTTGCATTTCGGGCGTCGCGACAAAATAAACGTCAACTTCCCCAAAGATCCAAATTTCGTGTAATGAATAATCCGTTAACACCGTTGCCAATAAAAAATTTTTTGCGGATTTGGCGTGTAAAAATTTCCAAAGCGACGCGGCGGCTTCGGGGAAAGGGTGCGTGCAAATTACCACATCCGGACGGAATTTTTTCAGCAAGCGGGCAAATGGCAAATACATCAGCGCGGAACTTAAAAATCTTGCCGACACTCCGACTTTCCTGCCGTCTGCAAACTTATAAATTCTGTCGTAGAGGTCGGGAATAAATTTCAGTGCGGCTAGATAAAATTTTTTCGTCAGCCAATTCAACGTCGAAATTTCCTTAGCCATGAAGTCAACAACCTGCGCGGACTCACCAAAAATTTTTTGAATTGCCTCTGCCGCCTTCGTATGACCGGAACCGATTGACGCTGATAAAATTAAAACTTTTAGCAAGTCAAACCTCCGTCCACGCTCAAGATTGCGCCCGTTATAAAATTCGCCGTTGATAAAAAATAAATTGCCTCTGCGACTTCCTGCGCTGTACCGATTCTGCCGAGCGGATAAAATTTCGCAAGCTCTTCGACAGTGCCGCCCGAAGTTTTTAGCTGATTCAATGTCAACGGCGTCAAAATATCGCCTGGTGCAACGCAATTCACACGCACGGGAAAACTTGCCAACTCCAACGCCAATGACTTTGTGAACGCCACGATTGCGCCCTTGCTTGCCGAATATGCCGCGCAGAAATAATTTCCTCTAAGTCCCGCGTCGCTGGCCACGTTGACAATCGCGCCGCAACTTTTAATCAGCTCGTCAACCGCCGCCCGCGTAGTAAAAAAAGTTCCCTTAACATTTGTGGCAAATATGTCGTCAAAAATTTTCTCGTCCACAGAAGTTATCGCGCCCTCGCTGTAAATGCCCGCGCTATTTATCAACACGTCGACGCCGCCGAAAAGCTCAACCGCCCGCGAAATAATTTTATCGCAATCCTCAACCTTGCGCACGTCCGCCGATATAAATTCAAAGCTCCCGACCAGTTCCGATTTAATCTGTTCAAACCGCGCCGAACTTCTGCCGACCAGCACGCAATTAAAATCGTGCGCTAAAAAAATTTTCGCCGTCGCAAGCCCTATACCAGACGTGCCGCCCATGATTATAGCCGTCTTCATAATTTACCCCGTAAACAAAAACAGAGCCGAGCAAATACCCGACTCTGCTGAAAATTTTCTTAGGAATTGCAAGCCTCTTTGAGACTTTTGCCCGCCTTGAAAGACGGAAGATTTGACGATTTAATTTCGATTTCTTCGCCGGTGCGGGGATTGCGACCTTTGCGAGCCGCACGAGTGCGATTTTCAAACGTGCCAAAGCCCAGAACTTGAACTTTGTCGCCGTTAACAAGTGCCTCTTTAATCGCTTCAAAAGTTGCCGCGACTGCCTTTTCCGCGCTCTTGCGGTCAAGGTTCGTCCTATCGGCAACGGTAACTATCAATTCAGCTCTAGTCATGAAGAAAATTCCTCCTTTAAAAAATTACCTGCAGAATTTAGCAGAATGTTCAAGAAAAATCAAGTACTTTTTACGCCGTTATGTCAAGATTGTTTCCGAGTGCGGGGTCAAGGCTTTCGATTGCTTCCAAAGTTTCTTCAACGGCAGCGGTTTGATTTTCCATTGCCATTTTCAAAACCGAAATGTCCAAATCCTGCTGAGTTCTTGCCATGCTCATATCGACTGACAGTGCCGCGATTGCCATATCCATTGCTGTCAACTCCTTTCCTTAGTTGCCTTATCTTAGCACAGGAATTTTTTTAGTGCAATAGATTGGCGCGGCAACATTACTTTGTATTGATAATCAGCGCGATAAAAACTAAATCCTCGTCGCCGATATTTTCAATGCCGTGCGTGTCGCCTTCCGCGCAGAAGGTCGTATCTCCCGCTTTGACCTCGTAAGTCGCGCCGTTGTCGGTGTAAAGCCCTTTGCCCTGAATAATGTAGTAAGTTTCGTTGTTGCCAACGTGTTGATGAACGCCCAACGACGAGCCGACAGGGATTTTGACACTGGCGAACATTTCGCATTTGTCAAGCATTTCTTTGGGCGTCAAAAGGTGCGTGATAAACATCTCGCCCTTGCCGCCCGCTTTGTTCATCGCCGAAACTGTATTCTGCTCCATAATCGGCATTTTTAAAACCCTCCTAAATAATTACTCTTGCTCCTTTGCAAGTTTACATTTTTAAAGTTTCTTAAGTAATTCGTCTGCCTCTTTTGCAAGGCGTTTAGCTTTAAGTTTGCGCATTCTTTCGATTGTGCGCACGATTTGTTCTTTGGTGTACGGTTTATGGATAAAATCAATCGCGCCCATTTTCAGACACTGCATTAATTTTTGCGGCGTGCCCATTGAACTAAGTATGACGACGGGGACATCGGGCGCAACTTCGCGGATAAATCCCAACGCCTCAATTCCGCCGACGACCGGCATAACTATATCCAAAATGACGCCATCGGGTTCTTGCTCCAAAATGAACGTTATCGCCTCTTTGCCGTTGACTGCCTCGATTACTTCGCAATTCAGCCGCTCAAGTTCCTCGCGCAATTTTTTACGCAGGAGTCGCGAATCGTCGGTTATCAATATGCGCAACTTTTCTTGCTCGTCCATAAAAATCGCCGCCTCCCCTAAAAATAATCGCCCGAAGGCGAAATTTCAAATCTATATCCCGAAAATTAATTGTCGACTTATGGCGGAGAGGGTGGGATTCGAACCCACGGTGCCTTTCAGCATCACCGGTTTTCAAGACCGGCTCCTTAAACCGCTCGGACACCTCTCCTTGAACGCCGCGATAATAACAAAAACTTCGCGTAATGTCAATGCCCGCTCTATATTCCAAAAGGATTTCCGTAGCCGTCACTTATATTATATGAAAATAAAAAAATACCGCAACAATTATTCTATCGTCGCGGACTAAAATTTTTCATTAAAAATTTGAGCTATTTATTTGGTTTGTACTGAACTAAAATATTTTTGCCCTTGTTGTAAATGGGAATGAATTTATTCGCACCGCCCTTTACAACAATTTGCCCATCGTCAATATCAAACATGACATCGCCGGCTTTGTTTGTGAACGGACTGTCCACGTTACCGGAAAGCACACGAATTTTATCCAACGAGTCATCAAAATCATCAATAATTACTTTGCCGTCGCCAGATTTATAAACAAAAATGTCTGCTCCGTCGCCGCCGATTAGCGTATCAGTTCCGGCTCCGCCCCATAACGAATCATCGCCCGCGCCGCCGCTTAAACAGTCATTGCCCTTGCCGCCAACGAGTGTATCATTGCCATTTTCGCCTTTTAAGGTATCTGCGCCTAATTCGCCGCTGATATAATCGTCGTCGCCGGTACCGATAATTAAATTCATTTTTTTGTTGCCGGTTATAGTTAGAGGATTTGTTACCTCTGAAGCGTCAATCGTCACGAGTTTATTTTTATAGTTGCTGTATTCGTCGGGAGTAAATTTATCGTCTTCGTAAGTAGCAGTAAGCGTTGCGCCCGTTCCCGCGTCGTTATAAGTTACATCGTCTGAAGCGTTCGTATAAGTTTGTTCGCCGCTTGCGTCAATGTACGTAACAATTTTATCCGCACCGCCCTGAACGGTTAATTTGCCATTAAAAATAACGTCGTCGCCATTGCTAGTAATCTCTGCTACGCCCGATTCAATACTTATTTTATCTTCCGCCGAATAATCGCTGATAACGTTCGCGCCGCTTGACTTATAAACAAAAATATCTGCGCCATTTCCGCCGGTGACTGTTCCAGAGCCGAAAATTTTTATAAGGTCTTCACCCGCGCCGCCGTTGACTGAAATTTTTTTGCCGCGTGCCGTAATTGTATCGGAATTTTTACTGCCGGTTATCGTCGCTGTCTTATAATCGGAGGCAAAATCAAATTCATAACCGCCGCTGACTGTAACTTTGCTTTTGAGCGCGGAATTTTTAAGCGTAATTTTTTCGCCGCTAACTTTAAGCCCGCTCGTCGATTTGACGCCCTTAATCGTCGCTAAAGTCTCGGCAGTCGTCGCTTTGGAGTAAGTGATAGATTTTTTATTGCTCGCGAGTGTATAGCCCGCAGTCTTGTAAGAACTTTTATAATTTGCTGTGGAATTTTTGAGCGTCCACGCCGCTTTTTTAGTTGAAACTTTGCTGACATCAGAATCAAGCTTGAGAGTGTAGCCGTTGTTGACCGTAACTTTTTTCTTGTTAAGCGCAGAATTCGCAATCGTAACGACTTTGCCGCTTAAGCTTAGCCCGTCGACAGATTTAACGCCTTTAACCGTCACCAAAGTTTCATCAGACGTGCCATATTTAGCAGTCGTACCGCTTATTGTCCAAGAATTAATTTCTTCCGTACCGTCAATATTAACAGCAGATAAACTAGCCGCCCCCATTAACGAAATTTTTCCGTCGTTGACCGTGACAAGGATATTTGCGCCGCTCTTCGTTGTGGAGTAGGAACCGCCGCTGATTTTAAGTGTCGCACTTTCGTTGAATCCGTAAATTTTGTCGTTGCCGTCACCTTTATTGTAATTAATTACGGCATATTTCGCGTCAGAATTGAGGCTTACAGTATCATTGCCCACGCCGCCGTCAACTGTATGCGGCATTCTTCTATCAACAAAGTTATCTGAGCCTGTACCAATGATAATATCGTTGCCTACTCCGCCATAAATCGAATTTCCCCAAGCATGAAAGTAAAAGATAGTATCATTTCCTTCGCCGCCAAGAACTGTTGATTCAGCAGAGTGATTTTCAATGGAGTCGTTACCTGCGCCAGCATCAATCGTAACAAAATCGCAATACGAACTATTGTAAATGTAATCGTTGCCGTTCCCGCCGTTAATATTTGAATATGAGCCTGCTTTATCGCGACTGTCTCCTGTTCTTGTGTTAATTATTGTGTCGTCGCCGGCTCCGCCGCTTATTGTGGAGTAATGATTGACATTTTTTATCGAATCATTGCCCGCGTCACCGTTAATCGTTACGAAGTTG
>CAMJKR010000071.1 GCA_946406415.1 uncultured Selenomonadales bacterium
GAGGTAAACGTCCTGCAAATTGCGAAAATCTTTTGCATTGCGACTTGCGACGGGGTAAACCGTTTTGTCGGGATAAGTCATCGCGTTTAGAAAAGTGTTCAGCGAGCCTTTAACCAATTCAACGAACGGTTCTTTTAGCGGATATTTTTTTGAGCCGCAAAGTACAGAGTGTTCGACAATGTGCGCAACTCCGGTATCGTCTTTGGGCGGCGTGCGAAATCCGATATAAAAAACTTTGTTGTCGTCGTCGGTGGCAATGTAGAAAAGTTTCGCGCCGGTTTTAATGTGCTCGAACTCGTAAGTTTTCGCGCCAATCTCGGCGACTTTGGAAAAATTTTTCAAACAAAAGCCGTTGAGTTTTTCGCCAATGTTTAAGTTCATACAATCGCTCCTTAAAAACTTTGTGTTGGAAAATATTTTATTCGTTTAACTGCGTGCCGTCAACTAAAAATCAGATTTATACTAAGCAAAAAATTAAAAGCCTCCAAATTATCGGAGGCTTTTTGAGTTTTGAAGACTTATTTTAAGCTTAGAAGATTGAACGATAAATTTCAGCAATTTGTTCCTTAGTCACGTCGCGGGGATTGCCGGGCGTGCAAGCGTCTGCAAGAGCTGATTCCGCCAAAAAGTCAATGTCTTTTTCCTTAACGCCGAGTTCAGACAATTTAGTCGGTATACCAACGTCCGTGCTGAGTTTTGCAACGGCGTCGATAGCGGCGGCACGATATTCCTCTTGCGTCATGTTGTCAACGTCGGCAACACCCATAGCGCGAGCAATTTCTCTGTAACGTTCGCCGGTGGCAGGCGCGTTGAACTTCAAAACGGGAGCAAGCAAAATAGCGCAAGCCGTTCCGTGCGGAATATCGTAAACCGCGCTCAACGGGTGCGCCATAGAATGATCTATACCCAAGCCGACATTTGAAAAGCCCATGCCTGCGATATATTGACCGAGTGCCATAGCCTCGCGTCCGGCAGGGTCGCCCTTTACGGATTTGCGCAGGTTTTTGGAAATAATTTCAATCGCCTTGAGGTGAACCATATCAGTAAGTTCCCAAGCGGATTTGGTAATGTAGCCTTCAATCGCGTGAACGAGTGCATCCATACCGGTTGCCGCGCAGAGTTTAGCCGGCATTGAAGCGCACATTTCCGAATCAACCACAGCGACAACGGGAATATCTTTCGGGTCAACACAAACGAATTTGCGGTTTTTCTCAACGTCGGTGATGACGTAATTGATTGTAACTTCGGCGGCAGTGCCGGAAGTCGTGGAAACGGCGATTATCGGCAAGCACTTATTCTTAGTCGGTGCAACGCCCTCAAGACTGCGAACATCGGCAAATTCGGGATTAGTCATGATGATAGCGATTGCCTTGCTGGTGTCGATAGCCGAGCCGCCGCCAACAGCAACGATTATATCCGCGCCGCATTTTTTGCAGAACTCAACGCCGGTTTGGACGTTCTCGATTGTCGGATTAGCTTTGATGTTGTCGTAAATCTCGAAGTCGACGCCCGCCGCCGTCAAAAGCTCCGTGACTTTGGTTGCCACTTTGAACTTGATTAAGTCTTTATCGGTGACGAGCATAACTTTTTTGCAAGCGCGACTTTTAATTTCGCCGGGGATTTCTTTAATCGCGCCAGGTCCGAAATAAGACGTCTCGTTTAAAATAATTCTGTTAACCATAATTAAACCTCCTGATAAGATACATATAAAATTATTTGCCGAATGCCGCCGCGACTTTGACGAGGTTCGCCCTAATCGGAATATGTTGCGGACAAACTTTCTCGCACGCGCCGCACTTAATGCACTCGCTCGCGTTTTTCTTATCATGCATTGCAACGAGCCAATGATATTGACCAGCAGCGAAATTTTTATCTTTGTAGAGCGTCAAGATATTGTACGCCGTGAACGAGCCGCTGATACCGATATTTTGCGGACAAGCATCGTGCTCACAGTAACGGCAGGTCGTGCAGGGGATAATCGGAATACCCGCCAAAACTTTTCTTGCCTCTTCGACTGTTGCCCGTTCGTAGTCGTCGAGCCGCTTGAAATTTTCCATGTAAGCGACGTTGTCTTTCATTTGGTCGAGCGTGCTCATGCCCGACAAGACAGCTATTACGCCGTCAAGACTTGCCGCAAAACGAATTGCCCACGAGGCAAGCGACGCATCTGGATTTGCCTTTTTGAGAACGTCGGCGACGGCTTCGGGGGGATTAGCCAACATGCCGCCCTTAATCGGCTCCATTATGACAATCGGCTTGCCGTGCTTGCGTGCAACCTCGTAACAGCCGCGCGATTGAATTGCGGGATTTTCCCAGTCCGCGTAGTTTATTTGTAGCTGAACAAATTCCGCTTCGGGGTGCTTAGTTAAAATTTCGTCAAGTTCTTCGGGCGTGGAGTGGAAAGAAAAGCCAACGTGTTTAATTTTGCCCTCGCGTTTTTTCTCGAAGACAAAATCCCACATCTTGAACCGCTCAAAAAATTCCGTGCGCGTCTCTCCGAGATTGTGCAACAGATAAAAATCAAAATAGCCCGCGCCCGTCTTCTGCAATGAAGTCTCGAATTGTGCGATTGCGTCTTCGCGAGTCTTACAATTAATCCACGCGGCATTTTTCGTTGCCAACGTAAATTTTTCACGCGGATGACGTTCAACCAACGCTTGGCGGATTGCGTCTTCACTGCCGGGATAAACTCGCGCCGTATCAAAATACGTGAAGCCCTTCGACAGGAACAAATCGACCATCTGTTTGACTTGCTCAATGTCAATGGTCTCGTCCTCAAGGCGCGGCAATCTCATCAAGCCGAAGCCCAGCTTTTTAATTTCTTCACCGAGATAAGCCATGTTAAAACCTCCTAAAAACATACAAAAACTTTGCTCAAGAGTTCTCTACGGTAAATATACTTTTTATGGCTTATCCTGTCAATCACAAATTCAAACGTTTGCGACGAACGGCAATTTTATATTTTAGCAAAGCGTAGAATGTCATCAGCGTCAATGCTCCGCCAACCCAAAATATTTCGACGTGCGAGCGAATATCTGTATTTTCTCCGACAAGCGTTAAGTCTCGAAAGTCCATTGCGATATAGTGGACGGGCTGAAGGTATGATAGCCACTTAACCACGTCGAACATTCCGATTTCCGGCCAGATGTAACCCGAAATTAAAAACGCCGGCAACGTGTAAAAAACCATAGCTTGGCACAAGCCTATTTTCGTTCGGAAAAATAATGCCGCAATGCCCGATAAATTTTCGACGACAAATAAGAACGCCAGACATAAAATTATCGTCGTTAATATGTCGCCTTTGAACGGCAGATTGAATAGCCGCGCCAAGAAAAACATACCCAGCACAATCGAGCCAAAACTCATGAACAGATAGAAAATCGACTTCGCCGCCAAATTTTTTTCAACGTTGCCTTTGTCGAAGAATCCCGCGTTGAAGTCTTCGTACATTGACATTGAAAAACCCATAATCATGCCGATTTGTGTTGCCATGAGCATGACGCCGTAAACGTAAAATTCCAGATAACTTTGCGTCGGATTGCCAAACGTCCTGACGCTTACTGAAATTGCTGATGGCTTAAGTTGTGGTGTGCCGAAAGACATTGCCGCGTTTGTCGCAAACTGCGCCGCGAAAACTCCGACAGCTTGTTGCATTGGGGAGGCGGCGTAACCTGCTTGCAAGGTGTTGGCTCCGTCCTGCACAAATGCTAAGTCAATCGGCTGTTGTGTATAAAATTTCTTCGCGAAGTCTTCCGGAATAATCAAGACCGCTGCCAATTCTCCCGTCCGCAATTTTTCTGCACAGATAAATTCGTCCGTTAAAGTTTCGCGGTAGTCGTATTGGTCGGCGTCCATCACGGCTTTAATTAACTCTCGACTAAGCGGCGAATCATTTAAATCACAGACAGCGACCGGAATATTTTGCACCGTTTCACTTTTGTAAAGGTTTCCTATCAAGAGCGCGTAAGCAGAAGCCGCGCAGACCAGCACGAACATTACTGACGGTCGTTCATGGACGAGCAATCGCCACTCGCGCATTATCAGTTCCAACATAACGTTTTACTCCCAAATATGCCAAAGCGAAAAATAAAATTCCCAGCAACAACATCATTGCCGTATGATTTTGCAAGCCCGCCGCGGAACCTTTAACCAGCAAATTGCGCAAGTCGTCGGCGGAATATCCAATCGGCATAATGTACGACAAAAACAAACTGAAGTTGTCCATTGATGTGCGCGGCCAAATTGCTCCGCTGAACAAAACCGACGGCATGACGTAAAACAGCGGCAAGGTTATCGCCTTCTGCGGAATTTTGACCCATGCTCCAACAAACAGCGCGAACGACATCATGCAAGTTATAAACGTCAACAGAAATAAAATTATTTCGCTGAAGTCGCCGCGACAAACCATTTTGAAGCCGCCGATGCCTATTGCCAAACAAATTGCCATTACCGTGACTTCAAAAACTACGTAAACAAATAATTTCGCAGTGAGGACTGTGACCGGATTTTCCGCTAACTCTCGCCTGCGATATTTTTTCTCCAGCGAAAATGACGGTCCCATTGTGAAAACTGTTGCGATTTGTCCGCCGTGTACAATCAATGCCGCAAGGAAAAAATCAATGTAACCGCCCGTTGGATTGAAAAGCATTCGCGAGGATATATTTATCGCGCCTTGAGCTTGTGCTGACGACCAACCCGCCGCCATTCGACGATTGATGACCGTTGTAGAATTGTGCGCACCAACGACCGATTGAACTGCCCGTGACGCCGTGCCGCTCAAAACCGTGTTTTTGTTGTCGACGATAAGCTCAATAATCGACTCCTTGCCGCTTAAAACATTCTTTGAATAATCTTTTGGGATAACGACGATTGCCGAAATTTTCTCGTGAATAATCGTCTGCTCAAAATCCATTGGCGACATTTGAACGAACTTAATTGCGATTTCCGGTGTGTCGTATAAATCGCGAATCAATCCTTGACTTTGGAAACCGTCATCGAGATTGCATACGATAATTGGTACGTCGGTCAGTGTGTTTTTGTAAAAAAGTCCGCCGAAAGTTAGCGTATAGATAACCGGAATGAAAAATAGCACGCCGACTATCCTCAAGTGAACGGTATACATCATGCGAATTTCTTCGAGAACTTTTTGCAGGAATAATTTCATGACGTTACCTCAACAATTTGAATCGCATACCGGGATAAATTCTCTCGTCGTTCGTGCGAACCTTAAGATTGAACGCTATTATGTCCACGTCGCCGCGTTCCGAAGTTGCTTTTTGTGTGGCGAAGTCAGCTTTACGGCGTATACTCTCGACTGTGCCAAAAACCTTGACTGAATCATTGCGCCCTTGCATTTGAATTTTTTCGCCAATGGCAAAGTCGGTTATTTCGGTCTCCTTAATTTTGAAGTCAATCCAGTTGTCAGCCCTATCCTGCAGAGAATATAGCGGTACACTGGACGAGATTAACGATCCTTCTTCAACGTATTTGTTCGTGATGATTCCGTCGAACGGCGCACGGATTTCTGTTTCATGAAGATTTAAGTTTGCGCTGTCTAGTTGACTTTGCAAAGCCGTTGCTTGCTGGCGAGCCGCGTCGATTTGTGCCTGATTCTGTTCGTTTTGCAACAAAGCAGCTTGAGCACTGTCAACGCTCGCTTGCGCCGTAGCTTGAACTGCCAACGCATCGTCCAGCTGAGCTTTGTATGTGTCGTAAGTCTCGATGGAAACTGCTCCGACCGCCAAAAGATTTTTGTAGCGAGTTTCCTCTTTGGTCGCCAGTTCAACTGCCGTTGTTGCTTGCGTTAGTTTTGCCTGAGCCGCGTTCAAATTCGCGTCCAAAGTTCCTTGTGCACTCTGCGCGGCGAATATTACTTGCTGAAGTTGAGCATATTGCGCCGCCAAAGTTGATTGCGCTTGCCTCTGTTGCGGTTCCTGATAATCGCTGTCTATATGCGCTATGACTTGACCGGCTTTAACGGCGTCGCCTTCATCAACGAGCAACGAAACGACTCGACCGCTGACTTTTGAGTTTATATTAATCTCTTTTGCGTCCGCCATGCCCCATGTTTCCACAACGTCAGCTCGCGCCTCGCGAACTTGCCAATAAAAAATTCCAAGTCCACCCGCTACTACAATGATTGCCAAAATAATTATTGCTAAAAAAAAATGCCCCTCGATAGGAGCAACTTTAATTATCTTTTTTTCAAGCCGTACAAAACAACATCTCCAATAGTTTCTACCGCCTCTTTGTAAGAAAAATTTGTTCGATTCAAGAAAGCGGAACTGCCCATTGCAGAGAACAACACTATCAAAATTTCTTCCACTACGGTTAAATTTACTTTCCTGTAAAGTTCTTCGTCCACGCCAACTTTTATCAACTCAATTACCTTGTGTATCGTGCGTCGATGAAATTCTTGCCAAATGTCCCAAACTTCCGGATACATGCTCTGCAAGTCGCGCCCGATATGATTTCCAATTATCCCTAATGTATCAGCGTATAACTGCAAAATTTTTTTAATCTTCGTGTCTGTGTCGTCTTCGTACGCCAAAATTTTTTCTTCAGCTTCAGCGAAATGCGCGATTTTATATTCCACGACGCTTTTTATCAGCGCGTCCTTTGAGGAAACGACCTTATACAGAGAGTTTCTGCCGATATGCAATCGCCGCGTCAAGTCTTCCATTGTAAAGCGTAGCGAATGAATTTCCATTTCCTTCAACGCGGCGGCTATAATTGTCTCTTTCATACAGACTCCAAATCTGGACGCAAATTTTTCGCGCCACCTAAATATACGTGATGAATTTTATTTTGTTCTTTATCGACGTCCGCCAAAATTAAAACTCGTATGCAAAGCGGTAAAGAATTTTCTACGGCGGGTTCTCGCGTGTCGAACAGCGGCACCAATCGGAAAGCAGGACGTTCTCTTAAAGCTGTGCTTGGAAAGGCGGCTGTTAAATCTTCCGTCGTCGAAAAAATTATCGCGCCGATATTTTCTGTGTGCAATTCGTTCAGCGACAAAATTTTTGTAACGAGCTGACGAGCCGCCAATCCAATTTTTTCTTTAGAATTTTCGTCGACTGTAATCGCTCCGCGAATTCCGCGCATTGTCATTGATAATGCCTCCTTAAAGCTTGTACTTGTCTTTAATCTGCAATTTAACTGTTTCGTTCGCTAAAAATTCTTCGTAGGTTGAAATCCTATCAACGGTGCCCTGCGGCGTAATGTCCATAATCCGATTTGCTATCGCTTGGATAAAGGCGCGGTCTTCGTCGAGAAAAATTATCGTGCCGGGGAAGTCAATCAAATTTTTCTCTAATTCTTCAATCGAGGGCAAATCCAAGCAAGCAGTCGGATTGTCAAGCAACAAAAAATTTGCCGTGCCGAATGCCAACTTGTCGAATTCAACCCTAGCCGCCGCGCCCGTATAAACTCGTGGCATGTAAAAAACTTTCACGCCATGACTAAAATTTATTTTCCCGCGCAGACAACCGCCGGTCTCGTCCTGCTTTTGATAAGCTATTGCCAAAGCTTTTAGGAGTTTAGATTTGCCAAGCTCGTTTTTACCGACGAACGCGATTTTTTGTCCCTGCCGAATTGTAAAGCTTACGTCTTTGAAGAGCGGCTCGCCGTCGCGATTTTTAAATAAGCCATTCGCCTCAAGGGTAATCGGAACTTCGCCCGAAGGCGTAGGCGGCAAAAGCGGGGCGCAATCAATTCTTATTGGCTCAACCGGCGAATCACCAAGCAAAATCGTTCGCGCACAAGTCTCTTGCAAAAAATATCTATCACTGCTGGCGATGACGGTTGTTAAATTTTCGTGTTCGCGCAGGAAATTTATTAGCCACTCAATGCCGTCCGCGTCGAGGTTTTTAGTTGGCTCGTCGAGGAGCAAAATTATTTCGTCGGCGTTGAGTCCGTGTAATGCCCGCTTAAGCTTTTCAATCGCTGACATTTCTGCCATACGCAATTCCGAAAAATCCGCGTAAACACGACCATTAACGGAAAGCACTTCACCGGAAAGTTTCAGCTCGCCCGCCGTCGGCAAAATTCTACGGGATAAAATGTCGAGCAATGTCGACTTACCTGCGCCCTCGCCGCCGATTATGCCGACTTTTTCGCCACGTGCTATTTCTAAATTAAATCCCGAAAAAATTTCGCGTTTGCCCAGCTTAAGTTCCAAGTCTTTTATTTTTATCAAAATTCTCCACTCCTTTTTATGAAGAATATAACAACACTTGCCCGCTGTCAATTAATAAAAAAATATATCGACGGTAAAAGTTTAACTGCGCGGGCAAAATATTCGATAAACTTTCGAGAGAGGTGAGGCGAAAAATGGCACATAATGTAAACGTAATGATGACAGCTCCGAATCAACCGGCAACGTCGCCGCGAACGACCTCGCAGAGCACACAGCCGCGATATAAACCGGCGGCGCGACAAACTAAAAGAAATTTCAGCGCGACGCTAGATAAAGTCAACGCAAAACTCGACGAGCTAAAGCAAAGCATTAAAGACTTGCAAGAAACCGAACAGGCAAGCACTCAAGTTGACCCGAACGAAAAAAATTCTGATGCGACAACTAAAACACCAGCTCAAGGAAAGAGCGAAAATCCGCAGGATGCGCCTCAGCAAGACGAAAAAATTTCACCTAAAGACACTGCGCCTTTGCAAAAAGTAGATGAGCCGTCTGCGGATATTTCTTTTGCCGTTGATAAGGTAGAGGAAAAAATTATCGTCGCGGATAATTTCAACGCAGATAAGCCCGATAATAAAAATTTGGACGCGGGAAATCTCGACGATAAAAACATTTCCGAAGTTGTTGACAATCAGTCGACGCAATTTTTTGCGGCAAGCAGTATGGCTTACTTGTTCGGAATGAATTCAGAGTCGCTCCTTGCAACTAAACCGACTGCTGAAGCTCCAAAAGTTGACGGCGTGCAGGAAGTTTCGTCGACGCAAAATTTAATGTCGCTTATGCCGCAGACTGATAACAATAACGCGCAGTCAATGTTAAACATGCTAGGCAGTAGGTCATGGCGGCAGATTGACGTTCAACCCGTAATTCAGACGCAACCGCAAGTTCAAGTTCAATCCGTCGAAGTCCAACCGATAATTACGACGCAACCGCAAGTTCAAAGTCAATCCGTCGACATTCAACCGATAATTACGACGCAACCACAAGTTCAACCCGCTGAAGTTCAACCGGTAATCCAAACGCAACCACAAATTCAAGCGCAACCCGTTGACGTTCAACCGATAATTACGACGCAACCACAAATTCAAACGCAACCCGTTGACATTCAGCCGATAATCCAGACGCAACCTCAAGTACAAGCGCAACCCGTTGACGTTCAACCGATAATTACGACGCAACCACAAATTCAAA
>CAMJKR010000072.1 GCA_946406415.1 uncultured Selenomonadales bacterium
CGCGCTGACTTATCCGCGTCGATTGCCTTCGCCCGTTAAGACGCTCAACTTTTGGGAACTAAATTCGCTGACTTTTGAAAAACCGGACTTTGAAACTTTTCGCGGGCTGAATTATGCATATACGGCGGGCACAGTCGGTGGAACTTTACCTTGCACTTTCAACGCGGCAAATGAAGTTGCAGTCAACGCTTTCCTGCAAGGGCGAATAAAATTTTTAAATATCTACGAAGTGATAGAGGAAACTGTTATACGTAGCGACGCTTTTGCACCGACGTTAGAAAATTTATTGGAGGCGGACAGGGCGGCGCGTACTTTAGCTGAACGGTATATCGAATTAGCTTTTTGAATATTTCGAGGAGGATTTTAATTGATACTGACGATAGCAGCTGCTGTTTTCGTATTCGGATTGTTGGTTCTTGTCCACGAGTTCGGACACTTCATAACCGCAAAAATGACAGGTATGCGCGTCGATGAATTTGCAATCGGCTTTGGTCCCAAGCTAATAAGCAAGAAACACGGCGAAACAGTTTACTCGTTGCGTGCGATACCGCTGGGCGGCTTCAACGATATTGCCGGCATGGATCCCGATAACAACACGGCGAGCGAACGCGGCTTTTGTGCTAAGCCTGTCTTGTCGCGTATGATTGTAATTCTGGCGGGCGCGACGTTTAATTTTATCTTGCCGATAGTTTTATTCTTCGCGATTTACTCAACGCTCGGCATGGCAAAACCAGCAACCGAACCGATTATCGGCGGGATAATTCAAAACATGTCGGCGGAAAAAGCCGGTCTCAAAGAGGGCGACAGAATTTTAAGCGTTGACGGGCAAAAGGTCACGACGTGGACGGAATTCACTGACAAACTTAAAGGCGTCGCGGCGGGACAAAATGTTTTGCTCCAATACAAACGCGGCGAGGAAATTTCCGAAGTCACATTGTCCCCAACCTTTAACGAACAGGAAAAACGTGTATTAATTGGCGTGCAAAGTTCTATCGTCTACGAATCAAAAACTTTAGCAGAATCATTCACGCTGTCGATTGAGCACACAAAAGAAATTACAGTTTACATGCTCGAATCAATCGCCCGCCTGTTCAAAGAGCCGGAGCAAACAGAAAATCTTGCCGGACCGATTGGGATTGTGCAAATGTCGGGGCAAGTCGCAGAACGCGGATTTATTCCGTTGCTGAACTTCGCGGCGTTGCTTAGTATAAATCTCGGCATAATAAATTTGTTGCCCGTGCCCGTGCTTGACGGCGGTCATTTCGTGAATTTATTTATCGAAGCGGTTAGAGGTAAGCCGCTCGGTTCCAAAGCAGTCGCTTATACTCAACGTGTCGGCATCGCGCTTTTGCTAATGTTAATGCTCTTCGCTACGAAAAATGATCTTGTTCGCGTCTTTTTGAAATGAGGTTGCCACATGAAAAAAATTTTTACAATCGGCTCGTCGCGCAAAACGGCAGAGGAATTTTTTAAACTGCTTGAGGATAACGGCGTTAAGAAAATTATCGACGTTCGCTTAAATAACACGTCGCAACTTCTGGCTTTTGCCAAATATCCTGACATAGAATTTTTTACGCGCAAAATTTTGGGTGGCAAATATTTTCATGACAGAAAATTTGCGCCCTCTGAAAAAATTTTGGTTCGTTACAAGAAGAATCAAATTGATTGGGACGACTATGAAAAGGAATTTGCCGAGCTGATGAATTACCGCGACATTGACACTTACATTGCCGATAAATATTCGACGCAAGAAAATTACTGTTTGCTTTGCACTGAGCCGACGCCCGAATATTGTCACAGGCGGCTTGTCGCAGAAAAAATTAGAGAAGTCCTCGAAGACGTTGAGATTGTACATTTGTGAGGCGCGGCAATGATAATTCGCAAGTTGATAATCCTAGCTGAAAGTGCTAAGTACAACAATTTTTGCGTGGCGGGCGTCGATGTTGATACTGGCAAATGGATTCGTCCCATTTCAAAAAAACCAGAGCTTGAAGAGGCAGTTCCGCTTGACGATTTAAAATATCCCGACGGAGCACGAGTTGAACTATTAGACGTTGTAGAAATAAAATTTTCCGACAGAGCGGTAAACAATCCGATTCAGCCGGAAAATTTTTTTTACAACGAAAAATATTTTTGGCAGAAAGTTAGCCGCGTGACGTTGCAGGAGCTTATCGACAAGCGCGGCTATGATTTGCGCGATAAAATTTTTTTCAGTGACGAACGCTCAATCTTCGGTTCGGACGTTGAAAAATTTTCTGCCCGCGAATCACTTTTGCTTTTGCCTGTGGAAAATCTTTTCATATCGGTTGAGGACGCCAAAGATCACAAAAAATTTTTCGCGGACTTCAATTATCGCGGCAAAAGATTGTCGCGTTTCAGCGTCGGGGATATTGCCGTTAGGAAAAAATTCGAGGCAAGCGGCGCAGGGAAATATTTTTTCAAGGAAAGTGCGAACGTCGTCTTCAGCCTCACAAATCCTTTCCACGCGAATTATAACTGCTATAAAATGCTCGCCCAGATTTTTTAATAAAAATTTTTAGTTAATCACAGCCCAAAAAAATTTCCCCCTCCAAATCGGAAGGGGATTTTTTATCGAGCAAAATAATTTTATGCAAGTACACGAGCCAGCCGCATGAATTCAGGATTGAGTTGCTTTTTATTATTAACAGCGTCGTGCAGATTAATTGAGACGACGTGCCCGCGATTGAATCCGAAAACAATATCGCTTAAGCCGGAGATGATTGCTAAAGCTGCGTGTTCGCCGAGACGACTTGCATTAACGCGGTCTATAACCGAAGGCGAGCCGCCGCGCTGAATATGTCCGAGTTTGGAAACGCGAGTATCAAGCCCCGTCTTTTCGGCGATAATCTTGCCGATTTCGTGACCTTTGCCCGCGCCTTCAGCCACGACAACCAGACAATAACGTTTGCCCGCGTCGTAAGCCGCTTTCATTTCTTCGCACATTTCGTCGAGGTCATATTCTTCTTCGGGAACGAGAATATATTCTGCGCCGCCAGAGATACCAGAGACCATTGCGAGCCAACCTGAGTTGCGTCCCATAACTTCAAGGACAATCGTTCTGCGGTGAGCTGAGGCAGTGTCGCGCAATTTGTTAATGGCGTCGATAATCGTGTTAGCCGCCGTGTCGCAACCGATTGTATATTCCGAGCCCCAAACGTCGTTATCAATCGTGCCGGGCAAGCCGACAATCGGAATACCCGTTTCTTGACTTAAAATCGACGCGCCGCGCAGAGAACCATCGCCGCCGACTACGACCAGACCTTGAATGCCTCTGTCGACCAAATTTTTATAGCCGAGCATACGACCTTCGGGCGTGGCAAAACGTCTACAACGAGCCGTACCTAAAAAGGTGCCGCCGCGTTGAATAATGTCGCTGACGTCCTTAGATTGCATCTCGAACATTTCCTCATCAAGCATACCGTGATAGCCGCCGCGAATGCCCCAAACCTTAACGCCTTGATGAAGTGCCGTGCGCGTAACTGCACGAACTGCCGCGTTCATACCAGGGCTATCGCCGCCGCTTGTCATTACTGCGATACTTTTCAACATAACCGGATCCCCTCCTGCCGAAATACCCTAAATCAAAATTTCCCTGCCAATGATAGCACAAATTTTCAGAATTGCAAATATCACTTCGCTGTTAAGACAGAAAAATTTTTATTGATTGACAGCGTAAAAAGGAATTTGATATTATTCGCTTGAGGTGGTTTGCTTTATGAAACGCGGAGCAATTTTTGACATGGACGGCACACTTTTTGATACGGAAAAACTTTATCGTCAGGCGTGGCTCGACGTGGCGGCGGAATTTGGCGAGGAAAAAAATTATGAACTCCCGACGGCAATTAGCGGCACGAATTTGGGCGAGGAGTCTTTGCGAATAATAAGAAGATTTTATCCGAACATTGACGCGGCGGCTTATCTTGACCGCGTGTTGCAAGAAGTTCGCGCCGCCTCCGAAAAAACTTTGGAGCTTATGACGGGCGTCGAAGAGATTTTGAATTTTTTCAAGATGGGCGGCGTTAAAATGGCGGTGGCGAGTTCTGCGCCCGTCGCGGTTATCGAAAAAAATTTGACGCGCTCAAATCTGCGCGGCTACTTTGAAGCTTTAGTTGGCGGCGATAAAGTTGTCAATGGCAAGCCCGCGCCCGATATTTTCCTGCTTGCGGCTAAGGAATTAAATCTTGCGTCCAATGACTGTTACATTTTCGAGGATAGTTTAAACGGGATAAGAAGTGCGGCGGCGTCCGGCGGAATTGCGATTATGATTCCGGATCAAGTTCAGCCGACAGAAGAAATTAAAAAGCTCTGCACGGCGATTTTCCCGAATCTCAACGAGGCGCGGCTAGCTATCGAGGAGGGACGTTTATGACAGTTGCAATAATTATGGGGCAACGTGACGTTGCATCCAGTTGACGCGACTTAACGTCTCAAAAACTTTAACATAATCACCGCGTTTGTAACTGATAAATTTTTTGGAGATGATTCACTCAATGACAGTTGCGATAATTATGGGCAGTGACAGCGATTGGAAAGTTTTAAAAGCCGCTGTCGATACTCTGAAAAATTTTGGCGTCGACGTGGAAGCAACGGTTGCCTCAGCGCATCGCACGCCGCAGAAAGTTCACGACTTTGTTAAAAATTCTCCCGCGCAGGTTTTCATAGCGGCGGCAGGTATGGCGGCTCATTTGGCGGGCGTCGTGGCGAGCTTGACTACTAAACCCGTTATCGGCGTCCCGATTAATTCCGAGCCATTCAAAGGACTTGACGCGCTGTTAAGTACAGTGCAAATGCCAGGCGGCGTACCCGTTGCGACTATGGCTGTTAACGGCGCAAAAAATGCCGCGCTCTTCGCTGTGGAAATTCTTGCGCTTAAAGACGATTCACTTGCCAAAAAATTAATCTCTTACCGCGAGCAAATGGCGGCGGAGATTGAACTTAAGGATAAAAAAATTCAACAGGAGGTTTCATTATGAATACCAGAACTCATGAAATTATTCGCGAGTATATCGGCGTTTTGACGCACCAGGCACTCAACCGCGAATTGACGTGGACAACTGCAGTTGGCGACATGGAATATCGCTACATTATCAAAGAGTTGTTGCCCGACGGGTCCACCGGGAGAGATTTGCTCGGCGTCTCCTATCGTATGCGCTCCGTTGATAGCGTTGACCTCACCATTAACGGCGAAACTTTCCGCACGCGCAACAAGCCCATTATCGAGCGCGTCGGTATGCTCTTCCGCATTATCAACTATGAGAAAAAAGATAACGTCATCAGTGATAACACAATTCAATTCATGCGCAAGTATGTTAACGAAAATCGCTAAGGAGTGGTTTAAAAAATGTCAACGGTGGTAATAAGCGGTGCGCAGTGGGGCGACGAGGGCAAAGGTAAAATCGTCGACTACTTGGCGCAACAGGCGGACACGGTTGTCAGATTTCAGGGCGGCAGTAATGCGGGGCACACCGTCACAGTTAGCGGCGAGGAATATAAGCTCCGCCTCTTGCCGTCGGGTATTTTGTATAAGGGTACGACCTGCGTTATCGGCAATGGCGTCGTCGTCGACCCGCAATGTTTGATTGAGGAAATTGATAACATGCAAAAGCGCGGCGTCGATACGTCGGGTATTCGGCTTTCCAATCGCGCCCATGTTGTCATGCCGTGGCATAAACTTATTGACGAACTCGGAGAAAATCTGCGCGGCGAAAATAAAATCGGCACGACTAAACGCGGCATAGGTCCTTGCTACATTGACAAGGCGGACAGAATTGGCATTCGCGTCTGTGATTTGATTGACCGCGAAGAATTTGCCGCTAAAGTTCGCAACGTCATCAAGGTTAAAAATTTGATTCTGGAAAAAGTTTACAATCATACGCCGCTTGACGCCGAAAAAATTATCCGCGAATATGAAGGCTACGCCAAAAGGCTCCGTCCGTTCGTGTGTGATACGATTGCTTTGCTCAACGCTGAACTTGGCATGGGCAAAAAAATTCTGTTCGAGGGCGCGCAGGCGACTATGCTTGATATTGACTACGGAACTTATCCTTACGTCACGAGTAGCCACCCGATTAGCGGCGGCGTCGGAATTGGTGCGGGCATTGCGCCGAAAAAAATTGATACTGTCGTTGGCGTCGTCAAAGCTTATTGCACGCGCGTTGGCGAAGGTCCTTTCCCGACTGAACAGCTTAACGAAATCGGCGATAAACTCCGCGAGGCTGGTCACGAATTCGGAACGGTTACAGGTCGCCCGCGCAGAACGGGTTGGCTTGATGCTTGCGTTGTTAAATATGCGGGACAACTCAGCGGTACCGATTATATGGCAGTTACACGCCTCGACATTCTCGACGGCTTCGACGAAATTAAAATGTGCACCGCTTACAAAATCGACGGCGAAATTATTCACGAGATACCGGCGAGCTTGAAAGTTTTGGCGAAAGTTGAGCCTGTCTACGAAACTTTTGCCGGTTGGAAGACGGATATTAGCAAAATTCGCCGCTACGAAGACTTACCCGAAAATGCGCGGAAATATCTTGAGCGTATGGCAGAGGTCACGGGCATTGCGCTTGGGATTGTCAGCGTCGGACCGAACAGAGACCAAACTATTGTACTCGAAAATATTTTTGGGGAGCAGTAATCTATGGCAAAAAATTTACAGCAAACGACAGATGAAAACGAGCTTATAAGAATTCGGCGCGAAAAACTTCAAGGCTTTGTCGACAAGGGCGTTGAGCCGTTCGGAGCACGTTACGAGGTTACACACCACGCGGCGGACGTTCGCAGGGAATTTGGCGACATTGATGGCGAAGTCGACGCGGGCGAAGTTTCGATTGCCGGAAGGTTAATGGCGATTCGCGGGCACGGCAAGGCGAGTTTTGCTACGATTGCCGACAAGAGCGGTACAATCCAAATTTATTTTAAGTTGGACGTTCTCGGCGACGACAAATACAGCGAGTTCAAACTTTTGGACATTGGCGACATAATCGGCTTGCGCGGGCAAGTTTTCAAAACTAAGCGCGGCGAACTTACCGTTCGTGTGGAAGATTTTAATTTGTTGGCTAAGTCGTTGCGCTCCTTGCCCGAAAAATTTCACGGGCTTAAGGACGTAGAAATTCGCTATCGTCAACGCTATTTAGATTTGATTATGAATCCCGAAGTTCGCGAGACTTTTATAAAGCGCAACAAAGTTATCAAGTCGATTCGTAAGTATTTGGACGAGCGCGACTTTTTAGAGGTTGCGACGCCGGTTTTGTCGACGATTGCGGGCGGCGCGGTGGCTAGACCTTTTATAACTCATCACAACGCTTTGGACGCCGATTTATATTTGCGGATTGCAACGGAGCTTAACTTAAAAAGATTAATCGTCGGCGGCTTTGAGCGCGTCTACGAAATGGGCAGAGTTTTTCGCAACGAGGGCATGGACGTGCGCCACAAGTCCGAATTTACTTCCGTCGAAATTTATCAAGCTTATGGCGATTATCGCGACTTGATTGAAGTTACACGCGGCATTGTCTGCGCGGCGGCGGAAGCTGTCAACGGCACGACCAAAATCACTTATCAGGGCGTCGAAATTGATTTGGCGAATACTCCGCAAATCAGCATGAACGACGCAGTTAAAAATAAAACCGGCAAAGATTTTCTGTCGTGCAAAACTGTCGACGAGGCGCGGGCTATGGCTGATTCAATCGGCGTGGCTTATGAAAAGCGTTTTGGTATCGGCGGGATTTTAAATGCGGCATTCGAGGCAAAAGTTGAGGATGATTTAATTCAGCCGATATTTATTACGCATCACCCGACGGAAATTTCCCCGCTTGCCAAGAAAAATTTCGATGACCCGCGAGTAACTGACAGATTCGAGTTTTTCGTTTACGGGCGGGAACTTGCCAACGGTTTTACAGAACTAAACGACCCGATTGACCAGCGGGCGCGTTTCGAGGAGCAACTTAAACAACGCGAGGCGGGCGACGAAGAAGCGCACGTTATGGACGAAGATTTTATCCGCGCTTTGGAATTCGGAATGCCTCCGACGGGCGGACTTGGAATTGGCGTCGATAGATTAGTTATGCTGTTGACTGATTCGCCGTCAATCCGCGACGTGCTCCTCTTCCCTACCATGAAAATTATTGCTGAATAAATTTACCTTTTTAATCCCGTCAATGCGGCGGGAAATTTTTTTTGCAAAAAGCTTGACAAAGCGACGTTGGGGGGGGGGGGATAATAGACGGGCAAATATTTCCTGAAGGAGAGAATTTTATGGCTTATCTTAACAACAGCACTTGGGGCAATTTTGTTCTGGGAACCGATTACACTGACATTATCACAAACGACAATGAGTATGTTACTGTTGACGCTCGCGCAGATAACGACATAATCCATAACGTGAGTATATCGCGAACAGATGACTACATAACGACTGCCGTTTACAGATTTCCCGACAACAGTTCAATTAACGGCGGCGCAGGGCATGATTCGATAGAAAATCACAGTAGTAATTCTACATTGCTTGGCGGCGACGGTAACGATACCATTGATAATTTGGATGCTATTGTCTCCGGCTACGGTAAAAAATGTTACCATGTAAGCAACGAGGTTTTAATCTCCGGCGGCAATGGCAATGATTCGATTCACAATGGTTTCAATTTTTACGTTACTGTCGATGGCGGGGCAGGCAATGATAAAATTCATAATGAAGGTAACTACGCTGTGATTTTTGGTTACGACGGCAAGGATACCATTGAAAATTATGCAAATTCCGTTGTAATTAATGGCGAAGCGGACAATGATTCAATCGTCAACGTAAGCTGGTACACTACAATTAGCGGCGATAAAGGCAATGACACGATAAAAACCGACAGAGGTAACGTCACGATAAACGGCGGCGCGGGCAATGACAATATCAGCTTGGGTTCCGACGCCTCGAATAATTTGATTCAATACAAATCAGGCGAGGGCAACGATAAAATCTACGGCTTCAACGCGACTAGCACTCTGCAAATCGGCGGCGGCACTGGCACCTACTCAACCGTCGAAAGCGGCGACAATATTATCGTCACGGTCGGCAAAGGAAAAATAACTATCGTCGGCGGCGCAGATTTAGACGAACTTAACATTGACGGCGCAAAAGTTTTAACCGTGACGAACTCGACAAAATCGCCCGTGACTGCAGAGGCTGACGTTAAATTTATTAATGCCGCTAAACGCACTAAGGCGGTTAATATCACCGGCAACAGGCTTGCAAATTCAATCGTCGTCGGCTCCAAAAACGATACACTTGCTGGAGGTTACGGCGCAGATACTTTAAGCGGCGGCTCCGGTAATGATTCAATTCTCGGCGGCGC
>CAMJKR010000073.1 GCA_946406415.1 uncultured Selenomonadales bacterium
ATTCGGCTGAACACTAATCGGATTTTTTCGCGATTACTGCTGAATTTCTTACTCCGTGAAAATTTCTTCTGCACTGTGCGAAGTCTTTTTTGGGCACGGCGATAATATTTCGGATAATCAGCTTTCTCTCCTTCCGACGATACGAAAAATTCTTCCATTGAATAATCCAACCCGACAAGTTTTTTTGGCACTATCGGAAGTATTTGGTTTTCGTACTCCGTCAAAACGCTCACGTAATATTTGTCGCTTGGTGTTTTCGTTATCGTCACTGTTTTTATCGTGCCGACGATTTGCCGATGAAGTTTTATCTTTACTAAACCGACTTTCGGCAATTTGATTTTTCCGTCTTCTATTCTCACTGTACCTTTCTGATTATTTGTCGAATAACTTTGTTTGTTCTTCTTGCTTTTGAAGCGCGGCTTACCGAAGTGTTTGGCTTTCTTCCGTCGATTTTCAAATGCTCGTTTCAAGTTCATTTGAGCATTGCAAAGCGCAAGGCTGTCAACTTCGCGGAGCCACTTGAATTCGTCCTTGTATTGAGCCGGTGTTACTGATTTTTTCTTTCCCAACTTGTCGGAGAGCATGCGATTATAGACAAAACGAACACAACCGAACGTTTTGGCAAACATTACCCTTTGTTCGGCTGAAGGATAGATTCTGAATTTATATCCTCTGTTCATTTGTCTCGCCTCCGACAAGAAAATTATAATTTCATAACCTATCAAAAGCAATGCGCGATTCATCTCATGGCGGGGGAATTCTCACGCATTTGGGTTAAATTTGTCCTTGTCAAATCGCAGAAAAAATTTTTTGCATTTTCAAGCACAGCTGTTATAATCAATCAACAAACAAGCAATTAGGAGGAAATTTTATGCTGACTATCGACAAGCTTCAAGAATACGGAGTAAACACTAAGGAAGGTCTCGCCCGTTGCATGAACATGGAAAAATTTTATTTCCGTATGTTGGGCATGGGGCTTAAGAATGATTCCTTTGATAAACTCGAAAAATCGCTCGCGGACGGCAATTTGGAAGATGCCTTTGAACAGGCGCACGCGCTTAAAGGTGTCGTCGGCAACCTCGCTATCACGCCGATTTTCCTGCCGCTTAGCAACCTCACCGAATCCCTCCGCGCTAAAAAGAATTTGGATTACGTCTCACTCTACAAGCCGATAAAAGAACTGCGCGATAAACTTGTTGCCGAGCTTTAAAAAGATTAATTTTGCAAAGAAAAATCCTCCGCAATCGCTGTTGACTGTGGAGGATTTTTTTATGCATTGATAATTTTACATGCCGGCTTGAGCTGCAACTTCCGCCGCGAAGTCGGTTTCTTTTTTCTCAATGCCTTCGCCGAGCTGATAGCGCGTGAATCTCAAAACTTTTTCGCCCTTGAGAATGTCTTTAACAGTTTTCTTTTCGCCGGGGTCAGCCTTAACAAAATCCTGTTCGACGAGGCAAACTTCTTTGTAGAATTTGTTAATGCGTCCCTCAACCATGCGCTCAACGATTTTTTCGGGCTTGCCCTCTTCGAGAGCTTGTTTGCGCAGAATTTCTTTTTCGTGTTCGAGTTCGGAAGCGTCGACGCCTGCGCGGTCAACAGCGGAAGGATTAGCCGCCGCGATTTGCATAGCGACATCTTTGCCCAGTTCGTCGGTGCCGCCGGTCATGTCGACGAGCACGCCGATTTTGCCGCCCATGTGAATGTAGCTGGTGAGCTTGCCTTCAGTCTCGTAGGTTACAAAGCGACGGATAGAAATTTTTTCGCCGATAGTGGCAGTCGCTTCAGTTACGAGGTCGGAAACTTTTTTGCCGTCGATAACGCAATCATTGAGCGCGTCGAGGTCGGCAGGTTTAGCCGCGGCAATGTGTTCGATAACTTTTTTCTCCAGCGCACGGAAGTTTTCATTGTTCGCCGTAAAGTCGGTTTCGCAGTTGACTTCCAAAAGGACACCGGTTTTTCTATCGTCAGAAACGTAAGCGGCAACTGCACCTTCCGCCGCAATACGTCCGGACTTTTTAGCCGCTTTGGCAATGCCTTTTTCGCGCAACCAGTCAATCGCCTTTTGCATATCGCCATCGTTAGCGGTCAACGCCTTTTTGCAATCCATCATGCCTGCGCCGGTTCTTTCGCGCAGTTCTTTAACAGTCTTAGCACTGATAGCCATTTATTTCACCTCAAAAAAATTTTCCAAATTACGCTTCGTTCTCTTCGGCGGCTTCGGCACTCTCCGCGCCCTGATTGCCTTCGAGCATTGCATCGGCAATTTTCGCCGTCAAAAGTTTAACCGCACGAATTGCATCATCATTGCCAGGAATAACGTAATCAATTTCGTCGGGGTCGCAGTTCGTATCGACAATCGCAACAATCGGAATGCCGAGTTTGCGAGCTTCAGCGACGGCAATTCTTTCCTTGCGCGGGTCGACGACAAACAACGCGCCCGGCAATTTGTTCATTTCCTTAATACCGCCCAAATATTTTTCGAGACGCGCCATTTCGTGACGCAGTTGCATAACTTCCTTTTTGGTAAGGACTTCAAAAGTTCCGTCCTGCTCCATAGTCTCAAGTTCTTTAAGGCGATTAATGCGCTTCTGAATCGTTTGGAAGTTGGTAAGCATGCCGCCAAGCCAGCGTTCGTTAACGAAGAATTGACCTGCGCGGACAGCCTCTTCCTTGACTGCCTCTTGAGCCTGTTTTTTGGTGCCAACGAACAAAATTGTTTTGCCCTCTTCGGCGACGGAGCGGACGAAGTTATAAGCCTCGTCGACTTTGCGAACGGTCTTTTGCAAATCGATAATGTAAATGCCGTTGCGTTCGGTGAAGATATAACGCGCCATTTTCGGGTTCCAACGACGAGTCTGGTGTCCGAAGTGCACGCCCGCTTCCAAAAGCTGTTTCATTGAGATAACTGCCATTTGAATTTCCTCCTGTTTTGCATTCGCAGAATATTTTTCGCGCCGATAAACCTTGCGGCACAGGCGACGCTCCATTCTGCGTGAAGTTGTAAACGGCGCATATTGTACCACAAGAATTTTTTCGCGGCAAGTTTTTTTATTTAATGGCTTCGTTCATTGCCGAAATAATTTCCTCGCGCTTGAGGTCGGTTGGCGTTAAAGTTTCGTTCGTCGCACGGTCGAAGTTGCACAGCGCAGAATAGATGCAATACTTGCAAGCGTCCTCGTCGGAAAATTTTGCGGGCTTAACGTCAATACAGCCGTTTAAAATATTTTCGGCGGTAGTTTCCAAAATTTTTTCCGCGTAATTGATAATCGTTTGAAAATCTGCGCGGTCAACGAGGTTATCTTTTTTGAAGTCAACGAAATTTTCCGTGCTATCGACGGCGTTTTTAATTTCCGCGTCGACGCGAATCAGTCCGGGCATTTTTAATTCCTTTTCTGCTTCTGTTGCCGCCTCTGAATCGGTTCTGCCGCCTTTGCTAGAAATTTTAATCAGACAGTAAAGCATTGCGCCCGCCTCGCGCTCGTCGACGTCGGAAAGATTTTTAGCCGCGCCGAGATAAATCGCAAGCTGAAGATTAAGCCCGTGATAAATTTTTTTCAAGTTGATTGACGCGTTGCCGGTCTTGTAGTCGATAATTAAAAAATATTTGCCGTCGCCGCTCAAATCGATTCGGTCAATGCGCCCGTTCAAATTTATTTCCACGTCATCGAATTTTTTATCGTCGTAAAATCTCTGCTCAAAAATCTGCGGGTGAAACTCGCTAACTTTATCCAGCTCAATCAAACGCGTCAAAGATTCGACTGCAACTTTTTTAATGCGCTCGCGGCGGTGCTCCAAAGTTTTCGTGCTAAGCAAAATTTTATTGTGCACACGCGGCGTTAAGTCGTCGATAATTTTTTCGACGCGCCCATTAAGTTCGACGTTGCCGACTGATGACCACTGCCGATTTTCCTCCTTAAGTTGACGACCAAATTGGCTCATGACGGCGTGCAAAATATTTCCGATATCGGGCACTTGAACTTTATATTCGACGCGTTCTTGAAGATTAAGCCCGAACTTAGCAAAATATTTGAACGGGCATTCGTTGAAACTTTCCACGCGTGTAACGGTTGCAATCATTTTTTTCTTGGGCGCGTAGAGTTTTTGCGCCGTTTCTTTGGATAAAGATTTTTCGCCCGCCGCGAAGATTTCACTGCCCAAATTTTGTAATACGTCGAGTTCAACCTTTTGCGTTTGGAGCGGGAATATTACGCGGATTTTGTTCAGCAAACTTGACGCGGAAATTTTTTTGCCCTCTGCGTCGGCTATCGAATAGCTCAAATATAAAAGTTCACGCGCCTCCGTCAGCCCGCGATAAATTAAAAATTTTTCTGCTAAAGCCTGTTCATGCCCGCCCTTTGAAATTTCAAAGCCCGATTCGTTGAGCCGTAATCTGTCCACGTCGTTTAGTAAATTTTTCTCGTTGACTTTGCGCGGAAAATTTTCGTCGTCGAAACCCAAAACGAATATTGCCCGCGAATTTTGCAACGAATTTTGTTCAAACTGCGCAACTGTCACCTCGTCAAGTCCAGGCGGAATTAAAGACATTTCCAGCGCGTCAAGTCCCTCGCCGATTATTGATTCAAATTCCGCCCGCGTGATTGTTTCTTCGCCCAAAGCCTCAACGATTTCCTCGAAAAGTTTTATCACATCGTCCCAAATTTTTAAATGTTCTCTTGAGAGCGCGAGGTTGCCGCGATTTTCTTCTGCCTGCGACCACTCTGAAAGTTTTTCGTAAACGTTGAGTTCCTCAAGCAATTTGAATAGTGCCGTTGTCAATTCGACGACTTCATTACCCGAAGACTTCACGCGCTCCGAAAAGTTTATCAACGGCGCGGCGGATTTTTTTCTAATCGCGTTGATTTGTTCAAGATAAGCCGCCTCGTCGAGATTTGCCGGTTGAATTGGCGCATCCAAAGATTTTACTCGTCGTAAGTCCCATGACCTCTGCCACGTCGCCGCGCTCTTTAATCCGAACTCCACAACGTAATTTTCCAGCAAGTCAACTTCCTCTTGCGTCACGTCGAAAAATCCCGTTCGCAAGCAACGGAAAATTGATTCACGTCGCCAGCCGCGCAGGACTTCCAACGCTGAACGGATTAATTCTGCCAACGGGTGATTCGCCGCCGCCCGTTTCATGTCAACAAAGTACGGTATCGCATGCAACTCGAATATCGGCTTGATTAGCGAAAAATATTTTTCGTCGCGTGCCAAAATTCCAATATCCCGCAACCGATAATTTTGCTTGACTAGCTGTAAAATTTCTTGCGCAACGGCTTCGACTTCTGCCCGACAATTTACCGCCTCGATAACTTTTAATCCTGCCGAGCTGTCAAATTTTTTCGGCTTATAATCAAAAAGTCTTTGCTCCAAAATTTTCAGCGACAACGATTTAAATCTGCTCGGCGCGTCAAGTCGTGTGATTTTGAATTCAAGCTTTAAATCCTCAGCAATTCTGCGCAACGTCTGAAACGTCTCAAAAGAACGATTGAAAATGCCAACTTCAGAAATATTTTCGCGGCTGTTGAAGTCGGTATCCATCGGCAAAGTTATATGAACGTTGCGGGCGCAGGTAAAAAGTTTTTTCAAGAAATTTCGCTGTTGCGGGTCGAAGAATATAAATCCGTCGATAAAAATTTCCGCGCTCTCGATTGTCAGCGATTGCTCCATAAATTCCGTTGCACGCTCCAATAAATTTTCGTCGTCGGTGAGCTTGCCCGCCATTGTCGACTTAAAATCTTCCGCCAAAAGTTTCAAGTCGCGCAACTTATCTTTTAGTTCGTCGTCTGAAACTTTATCCGCCGCCTCGTCGAGTTTTTCCGCGTCGATTGAGTAAATCCTAAGCTCCTTTAACTCCTCCGATAAAATTTCTGCAAAGCCATGTTGCTTAGCCGCCCGCACAAAATATTTTAAATCGCCCGCCTTGTCGCGTCGCAGTAAAATTTTTCTAAGCAAAAGTCGCCGTCCAATTTCAGAAATACGCGGCGTTAATCCCCCGCCAATTTCGTCGAGAATTTGCCGTGCGAATCGATTAAAGCTGTTCATACGCGTATTGACTGCGCCGCCCGTCAAGTTTGCAAGTTCCAATTCTGCACGATATGTTTGATACGCCGGCAACAAAAAAATTATCTCTGTTTTAAGCGGCTCGGTCTCCAGAATTTTTTTTGCGCGTTGCAAGCACTCAAAAGTTTTGCCCGTGCCTGCCCGCCCGATTATCATTTCAATCATAAAAATCACTTCCCACTAATCGATTAAAGCTGTTCATACGCGTATTGACTGCGCCGCCCGTCAAGTTTGCAAGCTCCAATTCCGCGCGATATGTTTGATACGCCGGCAACAAAAAAATTATTTCCGTTTTGAGCGGTTCAGTCTCCAAAATTTTTTTTGTACGTTGCAAACACTCAAAAGTTTTGCCCGCCCGATTATCATTTCAATCATTAAAGTCACTTCCCATTATAAATTTGGTCAAAAGTCGCGCCGTCAGCAAAATGGTCGTTATACGCCTTAACCCAGCCGCCGAACGCCTCATCTATCGTAAACAGCTCCAACGGCTTGAAAATGTCTTGATATTTCGCAAGAATATCTTTGTTGCGCGGGCGATAAAAATTTTCTGCGGCAACTTCTTGACCTTCAGGCGAGTAAAGATAATTCAAATACTCTTCGGCAAGTTCGCGCGTGCCCTTTTTATCAACAACGCTGTCGACAATGGCAACGGAAGGTTCCGCTAGGATACTCAAACTCGGCGTGATAATTTCGTAGTCTTCAGGATACATTTTAGTTGCGAGTAAGGCTTCATTTTCCCACGCAATCAAAACATCGCCCTTGCCGTCCTCAAAACTTTTAGTTGCGCCGCGTGCCCCGTCGTCGAGTGCTACAACATTAGCAAAAAGTTTGCGCATGAAGTCCTTGATAACTTCCTCGTCGTCGCTCAAATTTCTGCGGGCATATTCCCACGCGGCAAGATAATTCCATTGAGCACCGCCGGAAGTTTTCGGATTAGGCGTGACAATTTTAACGTCGTCGCGAATTAAATCGTTCCAATCGCGAATATTTTTGGGATTGCCCTTGCGGACGAGAAAAACCATTGTCGAAGTATATGGCGAGGAATTGTCCGGAAATTCTTTGCGCCAGCCGCCGCGAATCAATCCGGCATTTTTAATCTTAATAACGTCGTATGAAAGGGCGAGTGTCACAACGTCAGCTTCAAGCCCGTCGATAACTGCTTGGGATTGTTTACCGGAGCCGCCGTGCGATTGCGTTAAAATAATTTTGCCTTTGACGAGTTTATTTTCCCAGTACGTTTTGAATTTTTTGTTGTAATCGGCGTAAAGTTCGCGAGTCGGGTCGTAGGAAACATTCAAAAGCTCCAGAGTGTCGAAATTAGTTTTCGCGCCACCGCAACCGCTCAAAATCACCGCAAAGCTTATAATCATCAAGAAAATTTTTAATCGGAACATATTCGTCGAGCCTCCCAAATTTTTGACAGTATCGCAGGATTATTTTATAATCAAAACGGAATTTTTCAAGGGCGGTGGTTAAAATGAAAATTCAAGGCGCAGTCATCATAGAACAGGGCGTGACGTTTGCAATAGTCGTAGTAAAGCAAACGGTGACAAATTACACATCGCGGGCGGTTCGTGTACGAGCGCATTTGTCGCAATTTTTCCCGAACATGCCGATAATTTTAATGTCGCAGGACTCCAACGGCACGCCGCATTATTACGGACGAAAAGACATTGTAGAGTTTTTGCGAACGATTCGGCTAGACCAAATTCCGTGGAAATTTTATCACATTTATTGAGGACGTTATGGAAAAAATTTTAATGCACATGTGTTGCGGACCTTGTTCATGTTATCCGACGAAAAAATTGCGCGAGGAAAATTTGGAGCCGACGGGCTATTTTTTTAACCCAAATATTCACCCGTACCAAGAATGGCGGCAACGCTTGAGAACTGCGCGGGAATTTGCCGAGAAGGTCGGAATAAAATTTTTCGCGTATAATCATTACGGCTTGCGCGAGTATCTGTCAAAAGTTTTAAGCGTCGTTGACGAGCAGGATACGATTCAATTTGGCGACGGCTTTCATAAGCGTTGCGGGATTTGTTATTCGTGGCGGTTAAGTGAGGCGGCGCGTTTTGCGGCAGAAAATAATTTTGCGTGGTTCACGTCGACGCTTTTATACAGTCGCCATCAAAATCACGAACAGATAAAAAAAATCGCCGAGCACTTTGGTAAAAAGTTCGGCGTAAATTTTTTTTATGAAGACTTCCGCGCAGGTTGGCAAGAAGGTATTGACTTAAGTTTAGAGTTGGGACTTTATCGGCAGAATTATTGCGGTTGCATTTTCAGCGAGGAAGAACGCTTCAGCAATGATTTGCGCAAAGCCCGCAAAAAATTTTTTTCTAATCACTTCTCTTGAGCGGCTTTGTGCTCTTCGATAATTTTTTCAGCGAGCTTATCGGGCATCGGGTCGTAGTGCGAAAACTTCAGCGAATAAGACGCCCTGCCTTGAGTTTGCGAGCGGAGGTCAGTTGCGTATTTGTAAAGTTCACTCGACGGAATCAACGCTTTAACTTCGGTCATGCCCTTGCCTTTAGGATCCATGCCCAAAATTTTTCCGCGCTTGGAATTGAGCTTGCCGATAATATCGCCCATATAATTTTCGGGCGTCAAAACTGTAATCTCGTCAATCGGCTCAAGCAAAATCGGATCGGCGGAGAGAATGCCTTTTTTAATCGCGATAGACGTTGCCATTTTAAATGCGGCTTCGGAACTGTCGACAGCGTGATAGGAGCCGTCAAACAGATTAACGCTTACATTAACGACAGGATAGCCCGCAATAACACCGTCCGCTAAAGTTTCTTGCGTGCCCTTCTCGACGGCTGGGAAATATTGACGCGGAACACTGCCGCCGAAAATGCTTTCCGACCAGACATTGCCGTTGTTAACTTCGGTGTTGGCTTCTTTGTTCGGACCAATTCTAAGCCAAACATCGCCGTATTGCCCGTGCCCGCCGGATTGTTTCTTGTGCTTGCCTTGAACTTCGACTTGCTTGCGAATAGTTTCACGGTAAGCAACACGCGGTTCGCCCAAAACCATTTTGACACCGAATTTGC
>CAMJKR010000074.1 GCA_946406415.1 uncultured Selenomonadales bacterium
GGAGTTGGCAATAAAACATTGACAATAATATTTAATTCTTCTAAAATGTGCTTACCAGTGAAATCTAAATTGGCACTAGAAGCACAAAAGAAATTAAAAAAAACTTATGCTTATACCGGTGGCTCGCCGGGAATTTACGACTGTGGAGTGTTACACAAACGTTGGTAGCTTTGGCAAAAACGGACACGACGAAGCAGTAAGACAAAACCGCGAGGTCTGTCCAATTCATCTTGACATAGCTAATGACTATGTTTTAAGGAGCAAATTGAAATGGAAAACAAACAACAAGGTTCACTGGCGGGCTTTTTGGTGCCGTCAATCGTCGGGATTATTTTGTTCATGATTCCTGTACAATACGACGGGAGCTGGACAATCGTGGTCAAAATTATCGCGGACTTAATAAGCGACGCGATAGGCGAATTTTTACCGGCGTTGTGCGTGGGGATTGTTACAATATCGGCAATTCTCGGCATAATTTTTTTGGGCAAGCCGAATTTCATCGCGACTTATCCGATTGTCGCCAACACGTTTTCGACGACGGCGATTTGGGTCGTGATTAGGATTTTCGGCGCGATTTTTATTTGGCTGACTTACTTAGGAGTTCAATCGGGCGAAGGCGGCGCAGGCGTCATAAGCTTAATAACAAGTGCCGACAACGGCGGCTTTGTTCTAAATGATTTGCTTAGCGTCCTCGTCGTAATATTTTTATTGGCGGGATTGCTTTTGCCGTTGCTGTTGGATTTCGGACTGCTTGAATTTATCGGCGCAATGCTGACAAAAATTATGCGCCCGCTGTTTACGATACCTGGTCGCGCCGCCGTCGACTGTATCACGTCATGGATTGGCGACGGCACGTTAGGCGTTATGCTTACAGCTAACCAATACGAAGGCGGTTATTATTCAAAGCGCGAGGCGGCGATTATCTCGACGACATTTTCCGCCGTATCGATAACGTTTTCAATCGTCGTTTTGGCGCAAGTTGACTTAATGGAATATTTCGGGCTGTACTATCTTTTAATCTGCGCGATAGGAATTGTCTGCGCGTTAATCTTGCCGCGAATCCCACCGCTTAGCTTGAAGAAAGACGAATATTTAGTTCCAGGCAAGGCAATGGGCGAATCGCTCCCCGAAGGCTACACGTCGTCGTTTCAATACGGCATTGCATTAGCTAAAGAGCGCGTCGCAGAACATCGCGGTTTTGAACAGTTTATGGAAGGCGCATTTAAAAACGCGGCGGGCATGTGGTTTGGAGTTTTGCCAGTCGTCATGTGCATAGGAACTTTGGCGTTGGTTTTGGCGAATCACACGACGATTTTTGACACGTTGGGATTGCCATTCTTGCCGCTGTTGCAACTTTTAGACGTTCCTCAAGCGGAGGCAGTTTCCAAAACAATGATTGTTGGCTTTACTGACATGTTTACACCGTCGGTATTGGCGGCGGGCACAATTACCAGCCCAATGGCAAAATTTATCGTGGCAGTCATTTCCGTCACACAGCTAATTTATTTATCGGAAGTCGGCGGTTTGATTCTCGGCTCAAAAATCCCCGTCAACCTCCCCGAATTGTTTATCCTCTTCCTTGAACGCACGATTATTAGTTTATTGATTGCGGCTCCCGTTGCGCACATGTTCTTTACGAATTAAGTATTTTTATCATGTTGCCAAATTTCTATTGATAAGCAAGATAATGCAAAAATAGTTGCGGCAAGTCCTCGATAAACAAAAAATGCGTGGATATGCGAATGTCCGCTTGCAACGGCGTACCATATAAACGGCAATGTTGCGGGAAATAAATATGGCAAAACTTTTCTTGTCGTTAAGATATTTCGTCGGCTGATTAAGACGTAGAGCAGGAAAATTATCGCGGCGAACAAAAAAATTCTTATCGGTCCGTGCCCTAAGACGGCAATATTTCTCTGAATCGCGCCGAGTGTCGTAATTTGCCAACCCGCATTAACTAGATTATCTCCGATTCGAGTATAAGACGCGACTTGAACGAATGCGCTGGAAAGGGTATCATAGCCCGTCAAAAGTTGCGAGATAATCCATTTGCCCGACCACATGCCGAAATAACCTGTGCCCCACGCAATTAAAAGTTCGCTCATCATTTTAAGCACGTTAGATAATTTTTCTTCAAGAAGCCCGCGCAGGTTCAGGACGTACCAAAAAATTAACATCATGCCGACAGAAAAAATCGGATAAGTCAGGAAATCAAAGAACGCAATTAAAATTCCCGTCAGCGCAAAAAAGTAAATATAAAATCCGTCGTCAAATAGGCGGCGATTTTTTTTCAGCATGATAATTATCGCCGTCATTGTTATGATATAAATCGGCGCGAATTGAAATGACATTGACAGCGAGACCGGATTTAAAATCATGACAGTTCCCGCCAATGCAAGCGCACGGGGCGTGCCCAAAACTTTTTGACACGCGAGCAAGGCGACGACAAATAAAATAAACACCACGTAAGCCAAAAGCATTCGCAAATGGTTAGCTTTCATTGTCAAGAGTAGCGGCTTGAGTACTAAAAGATAGCCATGCCAATAACGCGGATAAACCGTTTCGCTTAAACCTTCGGTGTCGTTGCGCAGAACTTTTATTAATGCCTCTACCGGTTTTTCCTCGTCAGGCAACACGAGGCGCGGATTTAGCATTGCTGATTTTATTAAGCCGTCTGTCGGGTGAATTATTTCTAATAACATTATCGCGTCGGTGAAATTGTCGAGTTTTGAATGTTCGCCCAATGCCCATGACGGATAATTTCCCTCTTGTTCGTAAAGCGGCAATGCGTCGCGAATATTTTCAACGGCTCGTTCGTTCGGCAACGCGTAAACAAAAATCATTAACGCCACGCCGATTAAAACGCTCAGCATTACGCCTAAAATAATTCGTAAAAATTTCTTGATAAAATTCATCGCTTATCCTTTAAAAATTTTTTCTTACTGATTGACATTGGACGGCATGAGCACGATATTAACCGGCAAATTGGACGCGCCCGGCGGTGAATACTCAAAGCTAACGTAGCCGCGATAATCTCCCAGCTCGGAAAGTTCGGTGCCCGCCGTCATTAGTGAAATCCCCTCTGAACGCGCCAATGCAACGGCAGAATTTTCCGGCGGCGTCCTGTCACCAAAGTAAAGGCGTTTATCGGGCGTCTGAATTACTCCCGACGTTCCATAATATTTATACCTCAACGCGCCTGCATAATGCCCACCAAGCGGACTTAAATAAAAACTCGTCAAAAATTTCGTGCGGAAGTTGAGCGTATAATTTATGCCGTAGTTGCCGTAATTAATAACTTCGGAGCCGTCGGTTGCGTCAATGCCGTGTTTGTACAAGTCGTTGATATTGTCGCCGATTAAAATATAACCAAGTCCGTCGCGTTCGCCGTCGTAGGGTTTTTTTAGCGTCAACGTTCGATTCATCTGCTTAAACGTGCCGCGCATTTTGTATTCGTCTTTAGGCAAAATTTCGGCGCGGTTCAGGAATTGGAGCGGGTCGGCATTTTCCGGATACATCATCAGAAAAACTTTAACGGGCTTATTGGCATTAAAATCGCACACGCCGTGAATCAGTTGACCGGGCTTTAGCAGAAAATAATTTTCGTAAGGCTGATAAACTTTTCGCTCGAAACTGTCAAGCTCAATTCGGTCGCTGAAATTATTTTCCATATACATTGTCTGGGTAATTTTGCCGACGCTGAAATAATTTCTATTGGGTTCACTCAAGCCGCCGCGAGTTATATTTATGACAGCCTCCGCCTTCGTGGTGTTCTCAAAAATTATCGCAAAACGTTTACGAACGCCGGTATCGTTCAGGTGGTAAAACAAAAGTCTAGCGTCGCCGCTTACCGTGTCCGTGTATAAAATCCCGTTGCGGCGAACGTATTCGGGGCTGTCAGAAAAAATCAATGTTCCGCCGCTATCTTGCGAGAAAACTTCTAACTTGTGCATGACGGTTGAAATTTTTTCAGCATTGGCGTTAGGCATAAATGTTAGGAAAGAAATTAATGCGGTCAAAAATGTTTTGATAAAGTTCAATGAAAGATTCTCCTTGAAAAATTTTTCCGCGATTATATCACGTACTACCTAAAAGCACAAAAATTTTTCTTGACAATGGGCGGCAAAAGGTTTAAGATATGCGCGTTTTGGGGACGTAGCTCAGCTGGGAGAGCATCAGGTTCGCAATCTGGGGGTCAAGGGTTCGAATCCCTCCGTCTCCACCAATAAAGAAAATTACAAGGCGGGAGCTTAAAACTTCCGCCTTTTGCGTTATAAAAAAAATCGCCGACATTTTCTGCCGACGTTTTTTTATTCCACGTTTAATTTTCTTGTACTTCTTGCCCGAAGGCGAAATAATATCCGATTTTAAAACACTCTTCTAAAAATATTCTGTCCGATTCTGTTGCTAGTGCTGATAATGCGTCTTCGGCTTTGGTTGAGTTATAAAATTTCCCGCCCGTCAAAAAAATTTCAAAAAAAAACTGCCGACATTTTCTGCCGACGTTTTTTTGTTTCACGTTTAACTTTCTTGTACTTCTTGCCCGAAGGCGAAATAATATCCGATTCTAAAACACTCTTCTAAAAATATTCTGTCCGATTCATTTGCTAGTGCTGATAATGCGTCTTCGGCTTTGGTTGAGTTATAAAATTTCCCGCCTGTCAAACAAAATTTCTGACGTGTCGCCTTTGCATTTTTCGGCGAATAATTTTTGCTTATCGGGAAAATTTGTTGTTCCCACACCTGCAAGCCGTCCGAATTCTTTTTAACTTTGATTGAATACTTGTCCAGGAAAAACGGCGCGTCGTTGTAAAACGCAATGAATACGTAATTTTTATCCGTCGACACCCGCGCGGGGTCGTTCGGCGCAAGCCGCTTGCCACTGTCCAAAAGTGCTTTTAATTGCTGCTCGAAAAGATCCGCGCTCGTCCAATCGCTTTTGAGCATGGGACCTTTCTTTTGCTCGGCTTGCTTGGCAATTTTTTTATCGGGCTTAAGGTTTGGCAGGTCATAAGCTTGAACCGCACCATTTGTTAACATAAAGCTCATCAGCAAAATCGCTGAAAACTTTTTGAGCATTTTACTCACTTCCTTGCGAGGAACTCCATATCAAATTCAGTGGATTGCAACTCTTGTTCGTCTGTTGCGTTTTTTTTTGGAGCAATGCTTTTTATCAATAGTTCGGGATTTTCAAAACGGTTGCCTAAAATTGTCATCTTCCAATTTTGCACATCGTATAGAGCTTGTCGAATCTCGTTGCCGTAATTGACGACGAAACTGCCATTGTGAAATTCTACAAGACCGATTCGCCCATCTTCCGGAGAAACTATATCATCTTCGTAAATTTCTTTGCCTGTGCTGTCGACAAGCCCCGTGAATTGCCCGATTGTTTTCGAGTCCACGCGATAGCCTTCGTAGCCGTTCTCGTAAACAAAAATGTGCGCCTGCGGACCGGGGTCGCCGTATGTCCCACGCTTTAGATAGAATCCGTAAATCCAAACGCTCTTCATTTCGCCGCTGAATATTTGAAAAGTTTTTAAGCCGCGATATTTGATTTCACGTTCTGCCATGAAAGGACACCTCCGACTTTTTTAACAAATCAAAATTTCATGCCCGCCATTATAACATTGAAAAATTTTTCCACAAGTTTTTATGAATATGCTTGCGAAAATTATAGCGGGTTCAGCGAATTTTTTCCGATACATCAGCCTCCTCTCTCTTTTATAACCAAAACATTTGCTGTCAATAACTTGCATTTATCTTATCTGAAAAAAATCTTAATGTCATATGATTAAGGTTTAGAGCTATTCTACACTTAGTGAAAAAATTCCTGCAAGCCTGAAAAAATTTTTTTAAAAATTTTTTAGCCGCCCAAAAGAAAATCGCGCAAGGTAATGTTTTTTACGTCGCCAAAAGTTTTCTCGCGCTTCGACGTGATTAAAATTTTTTCAACGTCGGCGGGCAAGGCTCGCAAAGGGCGCGTAATTCTTCTAACGGAAATTCCGCCGGCAGGCAAAACTTGTATAAAGATTTTTTTATCGGCGCGTTCAGCCACAAAAGTTATATTCATCGTGCCGAACTTCCCAATGCTAATCGAGTAGCCGCGCCGCAAAAGTTCAGCGTAAACGGCATTTTCCATTAAAATATTTTCGTCAATTTCCGGAGCAAGGGCGCGAAGTATACCGCTGTCGACGCAATAAAATTTCTCGCCGCCGGTCAAATAATTTTCGTTCTTTATATCGAAACGCGGAACGCGCTTAAAAAGCCCCAAGCCGCAACTGAAATAATTTCTAAACGTGTTGATTGAAGCGGAGACGCCCTTTAATCGGTCGAACAGCTGATTCAAACTGATTGGCTTGCCGACGTTTTGAGCAATAATTTTCATCAACAGCTGAAAATATTCCGCCCTTTGCAAAGAATTTTTTACGACAAGATCAAACATTATCTCGTAAGCGGCACCGCGCAGAACTGTTGGTAAAATTTTTTCATTGGCGTCGGCAGTGGCAGGCAATCCGCCGAAGTGCAGATAATTTTGCAGAGCATTATCCTCCGGAACATTTTTAGCATACTCGCTGAATGGCAACGGATAAAGTTTCAATACGTCGCAATTATCAGGCAGAAGTACGCAAATTTTTTCGACAAAAGCTTCCGTCGAACACGTAACATAAATTTCAGCGGGCAACCCAGCGAACAGCGCATTAATCGCCTTTTCGCCCTCAACGACGCAATCTATCTCGTCAATCAATAGAAAAAATTTTTCAAGCTCCAAAGTTCGCGTCTCTACAAAATCATACAACGTTTGAAAGTTTCTAAGCCGTTCATCTGCCGCGCAGTTAAAAAAAATTATTTCTTCCGCCGCGACGCCCTCCGAACGCAAATTTTCAGCGAACGCATTTAACAAAGTCGTTTTGCCCACGCCGTTTAAGCCGGAAATTATCTTGACGGAAAAATTATTTTTCAGCTCCAATAATTTTCCCAGATAAAAATTTTGCTCCAATGTGATTCACCACGCTATAAAAAATTTTTTTAATTGTATAACAGGTTCCGGCTTTTATCAAGCGACGAGTTTCAATCGCTGAAAAAATTTTGAACAGTCACTTGCAAATAGCAAAGTTTTCTGCTACAGTTAGGCGACGGGAGGAACGAGAATTTTCCACAGAAAACTAATCTTGTTCTAATAATCCTTTAATCATTTTAAGATATAATTCCCGTTAATCCCAATAAATAAAATATGCGCCACAGTGCCGAAAGGCTGTCCCCGCAGCTTGGTCGGCGGCAAATAAATTGCGATGACCACCAAACATCGCAAAGAGGAGGTGAGATATGCAGAAAAAAAACGTTGTTCGATAAAACCAAGACGGAGGCTCAGCTTCCGCCTTTTTGGTTTTAATCACGCCTAACAGCCAAAAAAATGCCCCTGCACTAATGGCGGGGGTTTTTGCGTTCTGCAACAAAATTCCTAATTCATTTTTTGATAGCCGATTAAATTTTTCATGACTAACCAAGACGGAGGCTCGCTTCCGCCTTTTTGGTTTTAATCACGCCTAACAGCCAAAAAAAATGCCCCTGCACTAATGGCGGGGGTTTTTGCGTTCTGCAACAAAATTCCTATGTAATTTTCTGATAGCCGATTAAATTCGTCACGACGTTTGCAATCTTGCTTTTTTTGGGGCGAACAATAACCGATTCCGCAATTTTCATGACGGCTGGCGGCTCCTCTTCAACCGGCGGCTCTTCGGCTGATGTTTCCTCAATCGGCGGTTCCTCAATTATTCCGGGCGATGATAATTTCTCAATGAATTCGCGGATTTTGTCGGGCGTCGTTATCGCGAACGGTTTATCACTGAATTTTTCCTCCGACGCTACAAACGATAAAAATCTAAATCCGTCGATAAATTTCATGTCCGCGCAGGCGATTATCAAATCTATGTCCGACTCGTGCAAAATTTTTTCTGCCGCCGGCGTCGTTGTCGCGATTAATGCTTCGTGCGGGAAGTTGTCCTCGATTATACTCTGCATGGACTTTAAAACTGATTCGTTGTCGCCGAGTAATAAAATTTCTTCGGAATGAATTTCGGCAAGTTTTCTGTTGACGCGCTCAATCAAATCGGCGGGCAAAAACGGCTTCCTTATGTAATCTTTAACGCCCAATGCCCCAGCCTTTTGCACAGTTTCCACATCAACCGACGCCGTTAACATCATTACTGGCACGTCTTTAATCTGCACGTCGCCGCGAATTTCCTGCAACGTTTCTATCCCGTCAAAATCCGGCATCATCACATCAAGCAGGACGAGACTCACACGCTGACTTTTTAAAATATCTATGCCCTCAACGCCGTTATCCGCGCCAATTACCTCGCACGGCAATCTTTTTTCCAAAATCATTTTCGCGATTTGCAAATTCATTTCGTCATCGTCAATTACTAAAACTGTTTTCTTACGCATAATTTATCCCTCCAAAGTTTAAAGTGTCGTGGCAAGTTTTTCTGCCTCTGCCGCTAATGCGTCGTAAAGTTTCATTGCCGCCGCGTGATTCTTTTTGATAAATTCCGCGCTCTCCTGTTTTTCAAGCTCGGAACTCGTTGCCGCCATTAAAATTTTTCCGGCTTTCTCCAATTCTTTTGCCGCCTCTGAAGTTTTTTCGCCGCCTATTGATAACGACGTTGACTTGAGCGCGTGAACGCAAATTGTATAATTTTTCCAATCGCTCGCCTCGAAAGTCGCTTGCAACTTTTGTTGTTTTTCCGCCTTCAAGCTGACGAACTTTAATAAAAATTCTTTGTAAAAATCCGTCATGCCCGCGCTATACTCCAAACCTTTTTCCACGTTGATTAAATTGCCGACCGGCTCGGAAGGCTTTTCTTCCGCCGAAATTTTTTCTTGCGTCGACGACAAAACTTTTTCTGCAGGTAAATAATTCATAAGCATTTGCTCCATTAGTTTTACGTCGATAGGTTTGCTCAAATAATCTGTGAATCCTTCGGCGATTAATTTTTCAGAATATAATACTGAAAGTTTAAACTATAAGCTTTGGTATACAATTAATTATGATTCTTCAAATGATGAATCTCTAAAAGAAATTTATATTAATAAAGATTATTAT
>CAMJKR010000075.1 GCA_946406415.1 uncultured Selenomonadales bacterium
TTGGGCGAACAGTTTATCGTCGGAAATTTTTTTAGCGCGGGAAATATTTTTGCAACCCGTGAGAATCGTGGCGGCTAAAGTTTTGGGGTTTTTAAAGACTTCGCGCTTGTCGTCGAGCGTGCCGATAATCCCGTTGTGCATGACGGCAACTTTATCCGCGAGCCGATAGACTTCGCCTTGATCGTGACTAACCAGAATTGCCGCGCCGTAAAGTTTAAAAATTTCGCCAAGCTCCAATTCTAGTTGCCACTTTAGCCAGCTGTCGAGCGCGGCGAACGGCTCATCAAGCAACAAAATTTCGGCGTGCGAAGTTAGCACCCTAGCAATCGCGACACGCTGTTGTTGACCGCCGCTAAGCTGATTAGGATAGGCATTTTCTAATCCGTCAAGTTGGAAGCGGGCAAGATTTTCTTTAAGTTTGGAGCGTTTATCACCAGTTGCCGCGAACAAAATATTTTCAGCAACAGTCATGTTAGGGAATAGGGCGTAGTTTTGAAAAAGATAACCTGCGCGGCGAGCTTGAGGCGGCAGGTTAATTTTTTTATCGGAATCAAAAAGCGTGCGCCCGTTTAGAATAATTTTGCCTTTGTCGGGTGTCTCAATTCCGGCAATACATTTTAGCGTTATGGACTTGCCGCAACCGCTTGCGCCTAACAGAGCAAAAATTTCATCGCGAACAGTAAAATCAACGTCAAGCGCGAAGTCGCGTAATTTTTTCTTAATCGATACTTGCAAAACCATACTTAGCAAAAACTTTCTTAGCGGCGTCAGAGCCGGTGAAGTCTAAAAATTTTTTTGCGTCGTCGAGATTTTTGGAAGATTTGATCGCGGCGACAGGATAGATAACGGGCTTATGGGAATCTTCCGGCGCGGCGCAAATAACTTTAACTTTATTGCTAATCGCGGCGTCGGTGGCGTAAACAACTCCACAATCGACCTCGCCGCTTTCCGTCCACGCCAATACTTGTCGAACATCAGAGCCATAAACCGCCTTAGCCTTAACGGTGTCGAGAATATTTAGCGCGGTAAAAATTTCCTCGCTGTATTGCCCAACTGGAACGCCTTTAGGTTCGCCGAGTGCGATTTTCTCAACTTTATCAGTCGCCACATCGTTAAAGTCAGAAATATTTTTATCGCTGTCGTTAGGGACAATAAGAACGACTTCATTGCGGAGCAAATCTCTGCGTGTACCTTCGGCAAGTTCGCCCTTCTCGTCGAGTGCGTTCATTTGCTTTTGCGCGGCTGAAAAAAATAAATCCGTTTCTCCGCCGTTTTCAATCGCCTGCTGAAGTGCGCCGCTTGAGCCGAAATTAAAAATGATTTTGACGTTGGGATTGTCTTTGGCGTAAAGTTCGGCTAATTCGTTCATGGCATTGGTAAGACTTGCCGCCGCCGACACGTGCAACTCAACAGTTTTTTCGACGCTTCCGCCGCCGCAACCCGTAATTAACAATGCTACGCAGATTGCCGCTAAAAATTTTTTCACGATAACCCCTCCAATAAAAGTTTAAGGACTACCCCGCGCGTATGCAAAGGATAGTCCGAAACTTCAAAAGAAAACTACTTGCGCACTATGGACTCTCCTTTTCAAACAGGGAAGGCAACGCAGTTTCCCGCATCACCCCGGCTCAACGTCATGGCATAAGCTTTAGACGTTTTCGCTCGGAGAATTTAAAAAATTTTAACACGCACGAAAAATTTAATGCGTTACTTTAATCACACTTAAAAATTAAATTTGCGTTTCAAAGTGTTTTTGCCAAATCGATAACGCGGCACTGATACGCCCCGTGAACGCGAGGAATTTTTTTCGCGGGTTCGCCGTAAGTTTCCAAAAGTTCAAAGACATATTTCATAACGACGGCGACGGGAATTTTTTTCATGCAAGCGAGGTTATCGTCGCCGCTCTTCGGACAAGTGTGTCTGCCGCACGGGTGACAAGGTTCGGGCGTCTTAATCAAAATATCTTTTGCGTCGTAGGGATAAAAGCCAGGTACCGGCGACGCACCAAACATCGTGACAATCGGAATATTTCGCGCAACGCCGACATGCATCGGTCCTGAATCCGTCGTTAAGAACAAAACGCAATTATCCAGAAAGCCCGCAAGTATTGCTAACGAAAATTCGACCGTAAAAACTTTTAAGCGGTCGCTGTCTTTGTTACGCATTTTTTCCACACAAGACAAAACGATTTCCCTATCCATAGTTCCGCCCAAAAATGCAATGCCGTAGCCGCGCTCAATCAAAATGTCAGCGCACTCGGCAAAGTAAGAATCCAACCAACGTTTAGTCAGCCAACTCGCCCCGATATTGAACGCAACGACTTTTGTAGCTCCAAAATTGTCGCGGAAAATTTTTTCAGCCTCACGAGAGGCGGCGTCGCTTATCCACATTTCCAAGCCGTTATCAAAAATTTTTTTCACACCACAAGCCTCGCGCAAAACGTCAAAGTGCGAATGAACTTGATGTTGAGTGCCGGGCAAATATTCAGTTTTAAATCCGCGTTTGATGTGGCGTGCAACTGAGGGATTTGGCAGAACTTTATCAAACAAGTGCGAGAAGCCGGGCTTGCTGTAGCCGACAATTTTTTTTGCTCCGCTAAATGCCGCCAATGCACTTGCTCGCTCGTTGCGGTGCAGATTTATCACGAGGTCGAATTTCTCTGCGCGGATTTTAAAAATAAATTTGATAAAGCTCGGCAAGTGATCGTCGACGCCCTTTTTATCAATCAAAATGCAATCGTCGAGATTTTTGTTGAGTTGCACGAGGTCAGCTAGTTTTTTATCGGCAAGCAATGCGATATGCGCCGTCGGAAAATTTTTTCTAAGCGTTGTTAAAACGGGCGTCACTAACATTAAATCGCCCAAGTGCATTAAATTTATCACTAAAATTTTCATTGGTTATTCTTCCACAAAATATTTTTTCCGCAATAATATCACAGCTCGTAAGCTTTGTACAAAAATTTTTCAACAAAAAATCCCGTCAAGCTATTCGACGGGATAAATTTTTTTGTACACGCAGATTATTTTATTGAACGAGTGCGGTTTTCAAAACCTCGTCCATATTTTCTACTGGCACGAATTCCAACTTTTCACGGACGCTGGCAGGTATATCTTCAATGTCGGGCGCATTTTCTTTAGGCAGGATAATTGTATGCATACCTTCGCGATAAGCCGCCAAAACTTTTTCCTTAAGCCCGCCGATTGGTAAAACATTTCCGCGCAAAGTAATTTCGCCGGTCATCGCGACATCACTACGAACTTTTTTCTTAGTCAAAGCAGAAATCATCGCCGTTGCCATTGTAATGCCCGCGCTGGGTCCGTCCTTTGGAACTGCGCCTTCGGGTACGTGAACATGAATATCATTTTTCTCGTAAAAATCGTCGGCAAGTTTCATCAAGTCACTACGGCTACGAATGTAAGTCAAGCCTGCCTGCGCGGACTCCTGCATAACTTCGCCGAGCTTACCCGTCAATAAAAGTTTGCCGTTTCCTTTAAGTACAATCGCCTCCGTCGGTAAAATATCGCCGCCAACTTCCGTCCACGCCATGCCCGTTGAAACTCCGATTTGCGGTTGCTTTTCGGCGCGGGTTTGTAAAAATTTCGGACGCCCCAAAAATTCGCGCAGATTTTTTTTCGTAATGTAGACAACGCCCTCATGCCCCTCGACGATTTTACGCGCCGCCTTTCGACACGCCTTACCGATTAATCTTTCCAGCTCTCGAACGCCTGATTCGCGCGTGTACTCGTTGATAATTTCCTGCAGAACGCCCTTAGCAAAAACGACGTCGCCGCCCTTAAGCCCGTTTTCTTCCTTCTGCCGTTTAGTTAGATAGCGGCGGGCAATTTCAAATTTCTCGTTTTCGGTGTAGCTAGACAGCGTAATAATTTCCATGCGGTCGCGCAACGGCTTTGGAACCGTGCTTAAACCATTTGCCGTAACAATCCATAAAACTTTCGACAAGTCAAACGGCGTGTCAATGTAATGGTCGGCAAAAGAATTATTCTGCGCGGGGTCAAGCACTTCAAGCAATGCCGCCGAAGGATCGCCCGCATAGCCGTCCCTGCCGAGCTTGTCAATCTCATCAAGCAAAAATACGGGATTATTCGCGCCGGCTTTTTTTATGCCTTGAATGATTCTGCCGGGCATTGCTCCGACGTAAGTCCGCCTGTGTCCGCGAATTTCCGCCTCGTCGCGTATGCCGCCCAAACTTGCACGAATAAATTTTCTGCCCATTGCCTTTGCAACAGACGACGCCAAAGAAGTTTTGCCCACACCGGGCGGTCCGACTAAACAAAGTATTGGCGCGGGCTTGTCCTTAGTTAAAGCCTTAACCGCGAGGAAATCCAAAATTCTTTCCTTAACCTTTTCCAAACCGTAATGATCCGCGTCGAGAACTTTTGCCGCCTCGTTTATGTCCATTGCGTCATCAGTTGAAACGTTCCACGGCAAATCGAAAAGCCAATCAATGTACGTGCGAATCACATTGCCCTCCGACGCCATTGACGGTATACGCTCCAGCCGCTTTAATTCTTTTTCGATTATTGATTTGACTTCTTCGGGATAATCGCCCTCCGAAAGTTTTCTGCGGTATTCCGATGCCTCCTCTGCTGTGTCTTCGTCTTCGCCAAGTTCCTTGTGAATCGCCTTAAGCTGTTCACGCAGATAATGATCCTTTTGAATCTTTTCAATCTGGTTGCGGACGCGCTTGCTTATCTGCGACTCCATTTGTAAAACTTCCAACTCACGAGCCAAAATTACGTAGAGTTTTTCCAATCGTTTCTCAACGTTCAAGCAACTCAAAATTTCCTGTTTAGTGTCCAGCTTCAAATTTAAATGACTTGCAATCAAATCCGCCAGCCGACCGAAGTCCTCTAAAATCGTCACGGCGACAAAAGTTTCAGAAGGAATTCGCTTGCTTAGTTTAACCCACTCCTCGAATTGGTGCACGACGCCGCGAACAAGGGCTTCGGTTTCCATTGTATCTTCCCAAGTGTCCTCGTGAAGTTCAACGTCAACTTCAGTATAATTGCCCCTTTCGCTGTCATGAAGATTGCTCATGACGCCGCGATTTATTCCCTCGACTAATACGCGAACATTGCCATCGGGCAACTTAATTATCTGCCGTATCTCCGAGATTGTCCCGACTTCGTAGAGGTCATTTTCTTCCGGCGCGTCGTCGTCTGTATCCATTTGTGCTACTAAAAAAATTCGTCTATTTGTTACCATTGCCGCCTCAAGTGCATTGACCGAACTTTCGCGCCCAACGTCCAGATGCATTATCATGTTGGGAAATACGACGATACCTCTGAGCGGCACAAGTGGCAAATTTATTTTTTCAGCCATGCAAAATCCCTCCCTTTTTAGTAATTAGTGGTTAGCAATTAGTGATTAGTTTTTTTGCTAACCACCAACCACTAACCACTTTCCACTAAAGTTATCCGTTAGCTGTTTTTCTGATTCTGCGCGTATTTGCTCTGAGTTTTGGCTCTTGATTGAACAAGACATCTTCTTTGGTGACTGTGCAAATTGTACTGCCGCCGACGCTTGGCACTTCGTACATAACATTGCGCATAATTTTTTCTAGGATTGAACGAAGTCCGCGAGCACCAGTATTGCGTTGGATTGCCTCTTTAGCGATAAGTTTTAACGCTTCGTCCTCGAAAGTTAATTTTGCGCCGTCCATTTGCATAAGCTTTTGATATTGCTTAACGAGCGCATTTTTCGGCTTAGTAAGTATGTCAACTAAAGCGTTTTCGTCAAGCGCGTCTAGTGAAACACTTATCGGCAACCTTCCGACGAATTCTGGTATCAAGCCGTACTCTATCAAGTCGTCGGGTTGCACGTCCTTTAAAGTTTTGCTTACGTTTTTTTCCTCTTTAGTCTCAACCTTCGCGCCGAATCCGACTTGGCTCCCTTTTGTGCGTTTCTCAATAATTTGGTCAAGGTCATTGAACGCGCCGCCGCATATGAACAAAATATTTTTCGTATTAATCGGAATAGTTTCGGGCGGTCCCGGCATATGTCGATTTTGTTGCGTCGGGACGTTAACGCGCGTGCCTTCCAAAATTTTCAATAGAGCTTGTTGAACGCCTTCACCCGAAATGTCGCGATACATGCCAGGCTTGCGAGCAATTTTATCAATCTCGTCTATGTAAATTATCCCGCGCTCCGCCCTGTAAATATCGCCGTGCGCCGCATTAATCAACGCCAGCAAAACATCTTCGGTATCTTCGCCGACGTAGCCCGCCTCCGTTAAAGAATTCGCGTCGACGAGGGCAATCGGTACGTTCAAAATTTTTGCCAACGTTTGAGCCAAAAGAGTTTTGCCGCTACCTGTGGGACCAATCATTAAAATATTTGATTTCTGGAGTTCAACGTCCTCTTTGCCGACTTTAACTTGTCCGATTCGTTTATAGTGATTGTACACGGCGACGGAAAGAGTTTTCTTAGCTTCTGCCTGCCCGATAACATATTCGTCGAGTTGAGCGTAAATTTCCTTCGGCTTAGGCAATTTGTCCGTTCCGACTACAAATTCTTCTTCCTCTTCCATATCCTTTTGAAGAATTTCATTGCACAGTTCAACGCAACTATCGCAAATGTAAACGCCCTTGCCCGCGATTAACTTCCTAACGACGTGTTCGGATTTCCCGCAAAAAGAACATTTTAACTCGTCATTATCTTTTCCGAACTTCAACACGCTCTCACCCCTTTTTATCAATTAGGAATTAGGAATGAGGAATGATTTTATAATTCCTAATCACTGGTTTTCGGCAGGCGGCTAATAACGTCATCAATCAAGCCGTAAGCTTTGGCGTCTTCAGCAGTCATGAAATTATCGCGCTCGGTATCTGCCATAACTTTTTCACGCGGCTGACCGGTGTGACGGCAGAGAATATCATTGCCGACCTCGCGCAGTCTCAAAATTTCCCGCGCTTGAATTTGAATATCGGTTGACTGCCCGCTTGCGCCGCCCAACGGCTGATGAATCATAATCCGCGCTAATGACAAGGCAAATCGTTTACCTTTGGCACCTGCCGTTAAAAGCAAACTGCCCATACTCGCCGCTTGCCCGATACAAATCGTTGAAACGTCGGGTTTAATATACTGCATTGTATCGTAAATCGCAAGCCCAGCCGTGACGACGCCGCCGGGACTGTTAATGTACAGGTGAATATCTTTATCGGGATCTTCGCTTTCTAGGAAGAGGAGCTGAGCAACAACGGAATTTGCCACATCGTCGGTTATCGGTCCGCCCAAGAAAACGATTCTATCCTTAAGCAAGCGGGAATAAATATCATAAGCGCGTTCGCCGTAGCTAGTCTTTTCGATAACCATCGGCACATAGTAAGCCATAATTTTCACCTCAAAAATTTTTTCAAAAAAGGGCGGGAGATTTTTTCTTCACGCCCTTAAAATTTTCAGTTCTCTTTAGTTTCGGTTGCCTCTTCAGCGGGTGTCGCTTCTTCTTTAACGGCAGGTTCCGCTTCTTCTTTAACTTCGGCAGGTTCTGCCTCTTTTTTAGCTTCGACAGGTGCCGCGTCTTTTGCGCCCGCCATATTGTCGATTATGAATTTCCGCGCCTTGCGAATGAGAATATTGCCGGCAATAGTTTCAAGTTGCCCGTTCTCTTTTAAATACTTCTCAATTTGTTTTTGCGGCGTGCGATACATTTGCGCCATCATTGCAATTTCAAAGTTGAGTTCGGCTCCGTTGACGGAAAGCTTTTCTTCCGTTGCAACGCGCTCAAGCATGATATTGCGCAAGACTTGTTTTTCAGCTGTCTCACGATAATTCTCGCGCAACTTGTCCATATCCAAGCCCGAAAACGCCATGTATTGTTCAATCGTCATACCGCTCGCTTTGAGTTGCGTAGTCAATTCGTTAATCATTTGCTCTACGCGATTATCAATCATGACGGGCGGCAAATCAACTGTCATATTCTCAACGGCTTTATCAATAACTGCCTCTTGTTGAGCTTCGACTGCGCGGCGTTCAGCGGCAGCTTCCATATTCTTGCGAATGTTAGCTTTGTATTCGTCAAGCGTCTGGAACGTGCTAATTTTTTTAACAAACTCGTCGTTGAGTTCGGGCAGTTCTTTATGCTTAATGCTGTTGATTTTGCAAACGAATTCGGCATCCTTACCGGCAAGATTTTTGGCGTGATATTCGTCGGGGAAAGTGACTTTAACGGTGCGTTCCTCGCCGACTTTTGCGCCGATAAGTTGTTCCTCGAAGTCGTCAATAAATTTATGTGAGCCAATGTCTAAAGGCGCGTCCTTAGCCTCGCCGCCCGCAAATTTTTCACCGTCAACAGTGCCCGTGTAATCAAGCGTTATAAAGTCGCCGTCAACAATCGCGTCGCCCTCTGCCGCGTCGATTAAGTTAGCGTGGTGAGTGCGCATTGCCTCGATTTGTTTATCAACGTCCTCATCGGTAACGGGTTCGACAACTTTTTCAGCCTCAAGATTTTTATATTCGCCGAGTTTGACTTGCGGAAATGGCGTAAATGTCAACGTAAAGACAAAATCTTTGCCCTCCTCGTTGGTGAGGACGTCGGCTTTATTTTCGCTAACGGGTCTCAAGTTCAACGTTTTAAGAGCCTGCGGCGTTGAACTTTGGATTAACATATTGCTTGCCTCGTTAATAATCGAATCTTTGCCGAGATGTTGTTCAATAATTTTTTGCGGGATTTTACCTTTGCGGAAACCGGGAATTGTCATGCGGTCGCCGAGCGTTTTAGTGGCGCGTTTAATTGCCTTAGAAAATTCTGCCGCCTCTACCTCGACGGTTAATTCAACCTGATAATCGTCTATATTTTTTTGGGTGAGTTTCAAAATTTTAACCTCCTATTTATTTATAAAGCGCGA
>CAMJKR010000076.1 GCA_946406415.1 uncultured Selenomonadales bacterium
GATTATTTTGGAACTTTTCACTGATTCGGGCATTGGAACGGAAGTTAGTAACGCGTAAAACTGTTTAGGGGGAATTTTTTTTGACGGAAGAGAAAATTTTTGAGCAAGACGACAAAAATTATTTGCCGGTGTTTAATCGTTATAAAATAGTATTGGAGCGCGGTGAGGGCGCGTATCTCTACGACATTAACGGCAAAAAATATATCGATTTTCTTGCAGGCATTGCGGTAAATGTTTTGGGGCATAATTATCCGCCGTTGGTCAAGGCAATCGCGGAGCAAGCCTCAAAAGTCATTCACGTGAGCAATCTTTACTACACGCAACCGCAAGCCGCCGCCGCCACAAAATTAGTTAAGCTCAGCGGATTGGACAGGGCGTTTTTCGCAAATTCGGGCGCGGAGGCAAATGAGGGCGCGATTAAAATTGCTCGTAAGTTTGCCAAAAATATTTCCGCTGATAAGACGCAGATAATTACGGCGTGGGACAGTTTTCACGGTCGGACGCTTGCGACATTAACGGCGACGGGACAACCGCATTATCAAGAAGGGCTTGAGCCGTTGCCTGCCGGATTTGATTACGTGCACTTTAACGACGCTGAAGAACTTGCCGAAAAAATTTCCGATAAAACTTGCGCGGTAATGTTGGAGACGATTCAGGGCGAGGGCGGCGTTTATCCGCCGAAAAATGATTATCTCAAGAAAGTTCGCGAACTGTGCGACAAACACGGCGCATTATTGATTTTTGATGAGATTCAATCGGGAATTGGGCGCAGTGGAAAGTTTTTTGCTTACGAGAAATACGGAGTTAAGCCGGATATAGTCACGTTGGCGAAGGGCTTAGCTGGCGGTGTTCCGATTGGCGCGTTTATCTGTACAGAGGAAGTTGCACAAGCCTTTAAACCTGGCGATCACGGCACGACATTTGGTGGTAATCCTTTGGCATGTGCGGCGGCTAATGTTGTTCTCGACACCGTACCCGATGAAAAATTTTTGGCGCACGTCGAGGAAGTCGGGAAATATTTCAAGGGCAAATTGATTGACTTGCAAAAAAAATATCCCGCGCAGATTAGCGAAATTCGCGGCGAGGGATTAATTTTGGGTGCACAACTTGATAACCCTAAAAAATCGGGCGTCGAAATTGTCAACGAGTGCATGAAGCGTGGCGCGATTATAAATTGCACGGTCGGCACAGTGCTTAGATTTATTCCGCCGCTGATTATCACCAATGAGCAAGTCGACGAGGTTATTAATATTTTGGACGCAGTTTTGGGAGAGTGATATTTTGTTAAAAGGCAAAGATTTACTGTCGATTCACGATTTAAGCGCGGACGAAGTTGCAGAGATTCTCGACTGCGCGGCTAAACTTAAGGTAATGCAAAAATCAGGCGTCGAACATAAAATTTTAACCGGCAAGACGCTGGGAATGATATTTGAAAAATCTTCGACGCGAACACGGGTTTCGTTTGAAGTCGGGATATTCCAACTGGGCGGCACGGGTTTATTTTTATCGAGCAAAGATTTGCAGCTGGGACGCGGCGAGCCGATTAAAGACACGGCGCGAGTTTTGTCACGTTATCTGGATGGAATAATGATTCGCACATTTGAGCAAGAAAAAGTTGAGGAACTTGCGAAATACGCGGATATTCCCGTTATCAACGGCTTGACGGATTTGCTTCACCCCTGCCAAGTTTTAACCGATTTGCTGACGATTCGCGAGCATAAAGGCAAAAATTTCCGCGCGCTTAAAATGGCTTACGTTGGTGACGGCAACAACATGACGAATTCTTATCTTTACGGCGCGGCTAAAGTCGGAATGACGCTAACGGTTGCCACGCCCGAAAATTATCGCCCGAATCAAAAAGTTTTCGATAACGCGCTTGCCGACGCTGAGGAGACCGGAGCAAAACTTTCTTGGACTCAAGACCCCGTCGAGGCAGTTAAAGACGCTGACATTATCGCAACTGACACGTGGGCGAGCATGGGGCAAGAGTCTCAACACGACGCCCGCAAGAAAATTTTCGCGCCCTATCAAGTCAATAAAAAACTTTTGAGCGGCGCGAGTAAAAATGTTATCGTACTGCACTGCTTGCCAGCTTATCGCGGCGAGGAAATTACCGACGACGTTTTTGAGGATAATGCTCATGTTATCTTCGACGAGGCGGAAAATCGTCTGCACGCGCAAAAGGCAATCATGGCTTTGACTATGTGTTAAAAAAAAAATTTCCCCGTCAATCGATGGGGATTTTTTTTGCTTAAAATTTAAGGTGTAAAAATTTATGTTGTGTTCTAGCAGGACACCAATTTAAAAAAATTTTATGCTATACATAATTGAAGCAAGCAATAGTTTACCCATTAAGTTAATAAGAAAGAAGGTAATAATTTTGCGCGAAGTTATCAGTGTACCCGTTGCCCTCGTGAGTTATATAATTTTTGTCGTATTGATTTTGGCGTTTTGTAATTGGTTTTTCGACAGACCCGGCGATTGGCCGTATCTCATACCGATTATCACGTCGAGTTTTGCTTTGGGAGGTGCTTGCAATATCGCTGAAGAAAAAATGTCTTCAAAGGCGGGCGCGAAGATTACAGCAATAATTATCGCCGCCTTCTGGATTATCTTTGTAATTGCTGACATTACCGGAAATGTTCAAGACATTATATCAGTTTTGGCGGGCAAAAATCCTCAACCGGACACTCTTGAAGTTATAATGTTTTATGTTGACGTTTTGTTGAACTCGAAAATTTTTGCCGTCGTATCGTGTTTACTTGCGGCGGGACAAATTAACGATTATAAATGAGGTGTGTAAAATGGATTTATCTAAAAATAATGCTCCAAAAGAACCGGAAATTTACACGGAAGATAAAACTATGCAGGAAATGTTTCTTAAAACGACAGGGCGTCTTAACCGGCTCCGTTATTTTAAGCGTGGTCTTGTTGTATTGTTAGCTTCGTTAGTGATTGGTTTTCCCGCATTAATGATTTTCAGCGATGAGTGGGGCAACCTTACATCTTTTGGAAATCTTATCAGCGTAATTATCAATCTCGCTACGTTTATTCCCATGTACTGCCTCGCTGTTCGTCGTCTTCACGATTTAGATAAGGACGAGACGCTCGCGAAAATTAGTTTGGGGCTTGGCGTTGTCGGCATAATTATGGGTATGAGCAATGATGATTTCTCCTCGATGTCTGCAGTTGAAATGATTGTCTACGGTATTGATTCTGTGATTTGCCTCTATATACTGTTCGCGCCTGGAACGAAAGGTGAAAACAAATACGGTCCCGACCCGTTGGGATAATTCTTGAAGAGGTTAGACAAACATGTCAGGTATTCTTAAATTTTTAACTGAAGAAGGTTTGCAAAGCACTTTTGACTGGCTACTCGGTGACTACTTACCTGTTATTATTGTAGGATTTTTCTTTGTGTTATTCTTTATTGTTATGTGCCAAACACTTCAAAAAGCGGCTATGTCTCAAGAAGAATGGGACAAAAAATATGGCAACGATCCAAAGGCAGAAAAACCTAGTCGTGGAATTGTCGTCTGGTGTATTTTCTTGACGGTAGCCTCTGGTGCTTATTTGTGCTATGAGATGAACAAATTAAATCATGCGCTACCAGTTAACATTCAGCAAAGCCAACCGACAAATTTTTTTAGTGAATCATACGCCGCAATTTTGGAAACTAACAAGGCAGGACGTTTGCTATTGTGCGGCTACTGGGAAGGCGACAACGGTTTTAATTTAATAATCACGACTGACAAAATCCAGGAAATTGATTCTCACTACAAAACTATCAACGAGTACCTCTACAATGTCAATTCAATTATCGAAAGCCCCGATGATGTAACTCTGCAAACGGAACTTATTCAAGGCGGCACTTCTTTTAAAGCAGATTTTATATTCCAAGATATGAATAACATGATTCTGTACAATGGTGAAACGAAAGAATTCATAAGTTACAAAGCTAATTTGAAACCTTATCCTCGCCATTTAGATAATAATTTGCAATACGTTCTGTTGTATGGACATATGGGTTCCGCTTTTTATATGGATTTGTCAACGTTGAAAGTCGTAGATGATTATAATTGGAACGTAAATATTATCGCAGTAAATGTAGACAAAAATGGTAATGTAGTAAACAATAATAGTCAGCGCGGAGATAATATCTTAATGCAATTTTTTATAAAAGGTCAGCCATTTATTTCAAGTAACGAAGGCGAATGGATTTCTTTAGATGTTGACAATACGGCTGGTTCAAATATGCTTAGGCGCAACGCCTTTTTGACGAGCTATTATTATGCTTTCGGGCGCAATTACGGCTCACGGTTTTAAATTGTTAACAGAAAAAGTTTATCGCGTGCGGAATCGTTTGGATATTAAGCGGTAAAGTATTGCCCGCCTCGCCGTCAAGGTCGCTTGTCAAGGCAACGGCAGATTTTATTTCAAACGTCTTAGCTTGCACAGAAAAAATATTTTCGTCGTCTTGAATGGAATTGCCCGCCAAAATTTTTTTAGCCAAATTAATCAACGCGGCGGGCGAACATTTTTTTAGCGCGAGTAAATCTAATTTGCCGTCGTCAATCTGCGCGGTGTCTGAAAGTTTTTTAAAGCCCGCAACCGCCGGCGAATTCAACACCAAAAATAAAAAGGCGTCGACAGAAAAATTTTTCCCGTCGGCTGATATGTCAAGCGGTACAGCTTTGAAATTTTTAAGTTCGCCGAGTCCGCGCAGATAGTAAGCACTCTTGCCTAAAAAATTTTTTAAGCGCGAATTAACCTCGTGAGCAATCGACGTAAAAACTCCCGCACTTGCCACGTTGATAAAAAATTCCTCTCCATTAATTAAGCCTAAATCAACAGGGCGCGTTCTGTTCGTAGCTACGGCGTCCAAAAGTTTTTCGTCGTTCATGTTCAGATGTGCCGCGAAATCGTTCGAGGTGCCCGAATTAATCACACCAACGGGTAAATCGAACGAAATTTTTTTTAGCCAATTAATTACGGCGTGTAAAGTTCCGTCGCCGCCCGCCGTGATAACTCCCTGCGCCCCCGACAACTTAACGCATTCGGCAAAACTTGAATTATCTTCAGCTTGCGTCCGATAAACTGATAAGAAAATCCCTCGTCGCTGAAAATTTTCTATTACGGCGTCAAGCTTATTTTTAAACGCCGCATGACCCGACACGGGATTATATACGAGCAAAATTTTTTTCATTTGAAGATACCGAGTTTACGGAAGATTTTTATACCGAATTTGCCGACCATAGGAATGCGTGCCATGTCCTCTTCAAGCAAGCCGCCAATCATTGCAAGCGTCGCCACGTAGACAACACAGCCCACGCCGATTGCCCCGAACGTCGAGAAAATTTCCATGTGCCATTGCGCCGCCGTTAAGTCGTAGAAAAATTTCACCACGATTGCCATAGCTCCTGCCGCGCAGATTGTTTTAAACAGTTGTCCCATTTCCATTTTGTAGCCGATGTATTTGTAGATAAAGTAGAGGTTAATGAACGCCGCGACGCCCATATCAGCCGCAGTTGCCCACGCCGCACCCATAATTCCCAAAGAGGGCATTGCCGTTAACGTCCAATTCAAAACGACTTTAGCCGCCGCCGCTAAAACCATGTTAATCATTGGAATTGTCGTATGTCCCAATCCTTGCAAAACGCCCGTCGAAACTTGGTGCAATCCGAGCAAAATTATCGAGACCGCCGAAATCATTACGGCAGGACCCGCGCCCGGCGCATTGTAAATCAAACTCGCTATTGGCGTCGCCAAAAAGAAAACTATAACGAACGCCGGAAAGCATACGAAGTTTGAAATTCTGACTGCCGCCGCCGTTTGTCTAAAAATTCGCGCCGTGTCTTTTAAAGCTCGCGCCTCCGAAATTGCCGGAACGATTGATACCGCCAATGAAGCCGTTAAAATCGTCGCTAAATTCACGAGCGGCACCGCCATGCCCGTTAAGTAGCCGAAAAGCTCCGTCGCTTGCCGCACTGAATAGCCTGCCACTTCCAAACGTTGAGGTACAATCATTAAATCTAAATTCGACACGACCGGCAACATTATCGACGCCGCAGAAACCGGTAACGCCAATTTAAAAATCCGTTTGATGATTGCAAGCGTCGGTTCGTTTTCTGATTCGGGTAATGGTTTTAAATCTGCGCCGTAAGTTTTTTCTATGTCACGATTTAATTTTATGTGGAAGTACACCAAGACGATTAAGCCCGTGACTGCGCCCGCTAATGCTCCTAAACTTGCGCCTGCCGCCGCGTAGTCAAGTCCCCACGGCAGGAATAAATCCGCCAACAAAATCATGACTATCACGCGGAAAATTTGCTCGACGATTTGGCTGACTGCCGTTGGCGTCATACGCTGCCAACCTTGCAAATATCCTCGCGACGAAGCCAAAAACGTTACGAAAAAAATCGTCGGCGACAACGCTACTATCGACATATAAGCTCGCGGGTCGCGTATGAATTGCCAATCGATTAACCACTGCGCGGAAAAATACGTTAGCACAGAAAAAAATATTCCCGTGAACAGCATTAAAGCCAGCGATATTCGGAAAACTCGACGCGCTCCGAAAATATCTTTAAGGGCAACACGTTCCGCCGTGATGATTGAGATTGCCACCGGAACGCCCGCTTGTGAGACCGTCAACGCGAAAAAATATATCGGGAATGCCATTTGATAAAGCCCGATGCCTTCGCCGCCGAGTATCCTTGAGACGAAAATCCAATTCAACGAGCCGATTACCTTAACGACGAAACTCGCCACCGTCAAGATTAGCGTGCCCTTTAAAAATTTTTCGCTCGGTTTCGTTTCTGTCATTCTATTTGTCACACCGCCTATTTCAGGTGTCAGATTTATAATTCAGTTGTTAGCTATCTTCGCCGCCTTGTGATATAATCCTTTTAAAATGGAAGTTGATTGCTTTGAAGATTTAACAAATAAGCTGGTCAACATCCCTAGACTTGATAAAACGTCATGTTGCTTTTTAAAAGTGGCTTGACTTAAAGCCGACTTCAGCTGATAAACTTGCAACAGAAAATTTTTAATCGGAGTGGTGTTTATGACGATTGGAGAAGTCAGCGAAAAATACGACATAACGGCGGATACGCTAAGATATTACGAACGAATTGGCTTAATACCGCCGGTGCCGCGCAACAGAAACGGAATTCGCAATTTCGACGAGGAAGCGTGCGGTTGGGTGTCGTTCGTTAAATGTATGCGTAGCGCGGGCGTGCAAATCGAAGCGTTAATCGAATACGTTTCACTCCTGCAGGCGAATACCGGTATCGAACGGCGCAAAAATATTTTAATCGAACAGCGTGCACGACTTCAAAAGCAAGCAGAACATTTAAAGGCAACGATTGAGCGGCTCGATTATAAAATCGCCAACTACGAAAAATTATTCGCTAACAAAAATTGAAATTTACTGTCTCGCAAAAAGTGCGGGGCTTTTTTTCTGTCTGCATATCGTGTAAAATATTTTCAAGGGGGCGTTGATATGGATTTCCAAAAAATTTACGCGGAATTTAAAACTGCAGACGCAAAACACGATTTAGAAAAGATGAGCGAAATAATTGCGCAAATTAATGAGCATTGTGCAACTTTAGCGCAAGCCGGCAAGGCAAATGAAATCCCTAACGAAGCTTATATAATTAAGTCCTATATTAATATCCTTGTCTTTGAAATAATGCGACTTTTAAACGCGGGCAAGGGCGACAAGGCAATGGTTTATCTGCTTTCAATGAATAAATTCTCTAATCAAAGTTTCAATCAATTTTTTTATCTGCGTTATCTTTTAGGCAAAGCACTCTACCAGACCGGCGATTATGAGACTGCGGAAAAAATTTTTTGTCGCTACGAAGAAGCTCGCGCTGAAGAATTTGGCGATTTCGACGAATTGAGTATGTTTTATCGGGCGAATTGTTGCGCCTTGCTTGGATATTTCGATGTGGCGGCTCGACTTTACGAATTTATTCTTAAAATTAAAGCCGATTTTCCAGAAACAAAAAAGAATCTTAAGCTCGTCCAAAGCGGCACTAATAAAAATCTTGTTCGTGAAGTTAAAAGCCTGTGGAAATTTACAAATTGGCGGTACGTGCCGATTTTTATTAACTCTCGTGATCGTCTCGGCGTGTTGAAGAAATTAATTGATTGGCTCCTCGATGCCGGTTATCGCAATTTGATTATCCTCGATAACAATTCGACTTATCCGCCGCTCCTCGAATACTATAACAAACTTGAACGGATTCGGGGGGGGGGTATATTAAAATTGTTAGGCTGGGAAAAAATTTCGGCTACAAAGCTTTATGGAATTCGAAGATTCTTGAGCTAATGGAAATTTCTACGCCGTATGTTTATACTGATCCCGATGTTTTGCCGATTGAACGTTGCCCAAAAAATTTCGTCAAAAAATTAATGGAAATTTTAGACAGCAATCACGAAATACGTAAAGTTGGACTTGGTCTTGTCTGGGAAGATGTAACTTTTTTTGATAAGAAAGAAACTCAACGTTGCGAATCAAATTTTTATGTCGGCTCGCAAATCAGCAATAATCTTTTTTATGCGCAAGTCGACACAACATTTGCGCTTTATTCTAATGTTCGCCATTATAGCTTGCGATTTTCAATGCGTACGACTGGAAATTTAATGGCTTATCATTTGCCTTGGTATTTCGATTATGATAATTTGCCCGACGACGAAAAATATTACATGGAACACGCCGATAAAAATTCCGTGACTTCTGTTAGAAAATTTTTGGAGGCAACGTGACGCAAGCTGGGAGCTTGAGCCAATGGTCGCGCTCCAACGTTATTATGATTCAAACGTAATCGCCGCGTCCATACGCAACGCATGCGCAT
>CAMJKR010000077.1 GCA_946406415.1 uncultured Selenomonadales bacterium
GGTTGATTCCGATAACCGACCCGACAGAAGTTTGTTACACGCTCACCGCAAAAGAAATGCTCGCGGCGGGCGATTGGCTGTCACCGCGAATTTACGGCGATTTTTGGTTCGACAAGCCGATAATGTTTTATTGGGAACTTTTAGTCGCGTATAAAATTTTTGGCGTCAATGAATTTGCGTCGCGATTTTTCCCCGCCGTATTCGCCACGCTCGGATTGTTCTTGACGTATTTTTTCGGCTCAAAACTTTACGATAAAAAAGTCGGTTTCGTTGCGGCGATAATGCTGGCGACTTCGCTGGAGTATTGGTACCTGTCGCACGCCGTGATAACCGACATGACGCTACTTGTAATGTTTTCAATCACGCTTATGACTTTTTATCTGGGATACCGCGCAGGCAACGAAAAATTTTATTTAATCGCATTCGCGGCGGCGGGCGTCTCCGTCATAACCAAAGGTCCCATTGGATTTTTCTTGCCCGGACTAATTATTTTAATCTTCCTCGCGTTGCAGAGCGATTTAGTACATTTAAAAAAGCTCTTCCGCGTAAAAAATTTTGTGATACTCGTGGCAATAGTTTCAATCTGGTATTTGCCGATGACGTGGATTCACGGCGTGGATTTTTTAGAAAACTTTTTAGGCGTTCATAATTTTTTGCGGGCGACAGTCTCCGAATATCCCAAAACCGACGTGTGGTATTATTACACGCTAATCTCGTTGATAGGATTTTTCCCGTGGTCAATCCTGTTGATTTACGGCGCGATAAAAAATGGTCGTAACTTGCCGAAACTTGACGTGCCCGATAAATTTTTACTCGTCTGGGCATTGACGGTTATAATTTTCTTCCAAATGTGCGCAACAAAATATGTAACCTACACATTGCCCGCGATGATTCCCGCAATAATTTTGGCGGCGCGATATTTCGTCAACCGTTGGAAAATGTTTATCAGAGTAGCGACAAGCTTATTGATAATTTATCCGCTCGTAATGTTTACTGTGGTGTTGCCGATTACCGAAGACAATTCTGGGCGCAACGAAGCTGAATTACTTTCTATGCTAGCCGACGATAAAACTTGCGTCGTAAGTCACGGCAAAGTATATCCGGCTTCGCTGGTCTTCTACACCGGAAAAAAAATTTACCGCCTCGAAACTCAAGATATGTACAAAAAAATTCGCCCACAGAAAATGTCGTGGACGAGTAAAAATGTTATGCCGTTTATGACTTTTGACGAATTGCCCGCCGATAAAAAAATTGTGGCGGTCGTTAATATCAATTACACGAAAAGTTTTCTCGACAACGCGGTCGGTAAATGGAAACTTGTTGGCGAAGTTCCACGTAGCACTTTTGAAACTCTAATCGAAAATATTTTCTATGGGCGCGAACGTCAAGAATTTAAGACTAAATTTTACATGCGAATTAATCGCTGACTTTATCGGGGACTTGAGCGACGGGAATTTTTTCCTGCGCGGCAGTCTCCAAATTTTTTATCGTGACGGTTGAGGTTGCAACTTCGTCCTCGCCGATTATTAGCGCGAATTTTGCTCCGGACTTCGCCGCCGACTTCATTTGGGCTTTCATGCTCTTTTTGCCGAAATCCATTGCCGCCGAAATATTTTTCCGCCGCAAATCTGTCAACAATTTAAATGCATAAGTTTCCGCGTCTGAACCGCTCGCCACCACGAATGCGGTTATTTTTTTGTCCTGCGCGGGCAACAAGCCTTGCAACTCCAACGCAAGCAAAATTCTTTCAAGCCCCGCCGCAAATCCTACTGCAGGCGTATCATTGCCGCCAATTTCGCTAATCAAGCCGTCGTAACGACCGCCGCCCGCAACTGCCGATTGTGCACCCAACGGCGCGTATTGAATTTCAAATGCCGTCTTCGTGTAATAATCTAATCCGCGCACCAGCCGATTATCAATTACGAAGTCAACGCCCGCCGCCGTCAAAAATTTCTTAACGGCGTTGAAGTGCTCGCGGCAATCGTCGCACAAACAAGTTTCAATTTTGGGCGCGTCGTCCATAAAATCTTTCAAGCCGTCAACTTTGCAATCCAAAATTCGCAACGGATTTTTCTCCAAACGTCGACGACAATCAGCGCATAATTCGTCAGCTTCTTCCGTAAAATATTCGGTTAACTTACGTCGATAAATCGGGCGACATGCCGGACAACCTACCGTATTAATTTTTAATTTGAGGTCGTTCAAGCCCAAGCCCTTTAAAAATTCCCACGCCAATAAAATTATTTCCGCGTCGACGGCAGGATTTTTTTCGCCCAATGCCTCCACTCCGAATTGATGAAACTCTCTCAAACGTCCCGCCTGTGGTCTGTCGTAACGGAACATTGAGCCGATATAAAAAAGTTTTACCAGTCCCGTGTTGGCATAAAGTTTATTCTGCAGATAAGCACGCACAACCGACGCGGTATTTTCGGGGCGCAAAGTTATTGAGCGGTCGCCTCTGTCTGTGAACGTGTACATTTCCTTATCAACAACGTCAGTGCCCTCGCCTATGCCGCGCTGAAAAAGTTCCGTGTGTTCAAATGTCGGCGTCCTTATCTCTTCGTAACCGTAAAGCCCGCACAATTCGCGGATTTTATTTTCAAGCCACTGCCAATTACTCGCTTGGCTCGGCAAAATATCTTTGGTACCTCTTGGCGCATTCGTCAGCAATATTAAAACCTCCTTAGTTAACACATGAAAAATTTGACGTTTACAATCAGCTCTTATATAATCGACACATTGACAGGAGGAATCTTAATGCAAACAAAAAACTTAACAAAAATGTCAATGTGCGTTGCGCTGTGTTGTGTGACAGCTTATATCTCGTTCCCGTTGCCGTTTACGCCGGGCATGGTCACGGCTTTAACTTTTGCGTTGAGCTTGACGGCTTACCTGTTAACGCCCAAACAAACTTTTATCGTGATTCTAGTTTATATCGCGCTGGGCGCAGTGGGCTTGCCGGTTTTGGGCGGCGGTCAAAGTTTATCCCGACTTATCGGACCGACGGGCGGATTTTATTTTGCGTGGCTCGTCGCCTATCCGCTGATGAGTTTAGCTAAAGGCTCGTCACCAAACTTAAAACGCTACGTCGTGACAAATATTTTAATCGCCATGCCGATAACTTACGTGGGCGGGCTAATCTCCATGATTCTTTTGCTCGAAATTAATTTATGGCAAGCGTTAACAATGGCAGTTTTTCCGTTTATATTGGGCGACGTGTTAAAGGCGACGGCGGCGGCTTTTCTCGGTGTAAAGTTAAACAGATTATTTTAGAATACGATTGAACGCATTAAAGTTTTGCATTTCCTGCTGACGACAGTAAATCGCGAAGACTACCTCTTTAAAGTAGCCCTCGAACTCCGGCAGGATTTTTTTGTAGGCATTTGCGACCACTTCCGGATTGTTTTGGAACGCGCCGCAACCAAATGCTCCCGTTACAAAAATCTCCGCGCCATGATGAGCCACAACTGTAAACATATGCCTCAACCGCCGCTCTTGAAGCTCCAAAAGTTCCTCGTCAGTAATTTCTTTATTGCGCAAATTTGGCGCGGCTATAGTTATCACGTCTACTAATTCCCATTTATCCCGCGACAACCGCGCAGGCTTATCCGTGTCACTTTTGCAAATTGTAATTTCGGGCGTGTAAATACAGGCGTCGTCGTGAAGTGAATCGCCGCGTTCGCGATTGATGTTGTAAAAGCGTTGCCAATTTTTTTTGTCGTTTAACACAGGATAGAGCGTCGTACAACGGCAAATTGACTCCTCTTGAGCGCGTGAACCGTGACGAACGCCGCCGCCTGGATTTGTCGCCGAAGCAAAATTATGTACTGCGATTCTTAATTCCAAATATTTTCTCTGCAAGGAAATTGCCGTGTCTAATGTCCGCCGCCTGACTACGGAAATTGCCGTCTTCTTGAAACGCCGTTTAGGCAATGGCGGATATTCTTCAGCCGCGTAAAATGTCGTGCCTTTTATCGAATCTTGAATTGCTTGCTTTAAATTCTCGTCCGTATTGAAAAAAAGTTCCGTGTCCTTAAATACGTCTATAATATCGTCGCGCGTCACATATGCCATTATTAATTCCTCCCTCCGTAGACTTGCGCTAATATTTCTTCCCGCCGCGCTGTGTATCTTTCCAAATCTTGCAAATATGTTTTTAAATCCTTTGCATTGAACGCCGTTTGTATTCGATTGCCGTCGGGAATTTTTGTTGACGCCGCCGCCCCAATGCCAATTATCGTTTGTCGCTCGCCCATTATCTGAACGTTATAAATCCCTTCCGCGCCGCGCTTGCACCAGCCGACGTTTTCAATTTGCCCGCTCATGTAGCCTTGTCGATATAAATAGTACGGATAAAAATTTTCGCCGCGCAGAACTTTAGCCGCATAATCAGCCATTTTGCGAACTTCTAAATCACTCGGCAAATTAAAATCTTCCAAAGTGTTCAGCTCGTCAGCAAGCCGCATTTGCAACTTTGAACCGCGCTTTATCGCTAAGCTGTGTATCGTCACGTCATCGGGCGCAAGCTCCAAAATTTTTTCCAACGTCGATTTAAAATCTGCAAGCCGTTCGCCCGGCAATCCGATTATTAAATCCATGTTTATTTGACAATCGCTCGCCGCTCGTAAATCTTTAAATGCCCGCACAACGTCTTCTACCGTGTGCTGTCGTCCGATTAAGTCAAGCGTCTTTTGGTGCATACTTTGCGGATTGACGCTAACTCGTGTCACGTCGAAATTTTTTAGCGCAGAAATTTTTTCCGGCGTCAACGTGTCAGGGCGTCCACACTCGACGGTAAATTCCTCGACACTCGCGCTATAAAAATTTTCATGAACCGCCGCTAACATTTCAGCAAAATATTTTTCGGGCAATGCGCTGGGAGTTCCGCCGCCTATGTAAATCGTCTGCACTTTCAAGCCGTAACGATTAATCGCGCTCGCCGCCGCCGCTATATCGTGCTTTAAAACTTCTATGAATTCGACGATAATTTTTTCGGCGGGCAACACATTCGACGGGAACGAACAATATAAACAGCGCGTCTTGCAAAACGGAATTCCGACGTAAACGCTAATCGTTTTATAATCTGTTGCATTTATAATCGGCAACTGGCGAAGAGCTACCTCAGTTAAAAGTTCAGCCTTTTCGCGCTCGGTTAGGAAGTCTTTAATAATTCGGCGGCAAATTTTATCGCGGTCAATGACGCCTTGACTTGTTACGCCGTAACCTTCCCGAATCCACCGCTGAATAATTTTCGTGGGGCGCACGCCGTGCAAAATTCCATAGGGCACTTCGTCTAAGCCTAAATTCGTCGTCAACAGCTGATATAAATTTTTTTTAACTAAACGATTGATTTCCGCGCCAAATCGCTCGTCAGCACGAACCATTCCGCTTTTCCTAAAAAAATATTCTCTGCCTTCAATCGCAACTTTTAGCCGCGTAGTAACTCTTTTGCCAATGACCTCGTTAAATATTTCCAAGCCCGTCGCGTCGATTTTGAGACTGCGCAATACGTCGCCAATAACTTTGCTGTAATCGCTATTCATTGCCACGACACTCGCTACAGTAGCCGAAAAATTTTACTTCGTGATTCACTATCTGAAAATCGGACTTCTTAGCGATATTCGCCTCCAAATCGTCAAGCAAATCCTCTTCAAACTCGATGACTTTCTTGCACTTGAGGCAAATTAAATGGTGATGATGATGAACTGTCGGGTCGGCGGTGTTCAGCTCGTAGCGGGCGCAACCGTCGCCAAAATCAATGTGCACCAAAATTCCAAGTTCGCTAAGCAAATCCAATGCTCGATAAACCGTCGCCAAACCAATTTCCGATTCTTGCTCGCGCAGAATTTTATAAACATCTTCCGCGCTCATATGTCCCTTGTGCTCAATAAATATCTGCAATATCTCTTTGCGTTGCGGCGTCATTTTATAGCCGTGCTCCGACAATTTCCCGCGCAAATCTTTTAACCCGTAAAGCTGTCCACTCATGTTAAAGCCCCCTTTTTTCTATTAATTATAACAGCTTTGCTAATCGCTGAAAAGCCTGTTAAAATATCCTAAAAAGGAGTTGTTTTTATGAATGCTCAAGACGTTATCAAAAGTTTTATGGCTAAGCTCGCCACGCACGGTTTAGCTTATTCAACCTCCGTCGGCACAAATATGTTAAATGCCGCGATTCGCGCTTGCTCCGGTTATTCCGACATTGACGCCGTTATCGAAGCTATGGCGGCTGACCAAATAAAAGCCGAAAAACAAGCCGTCAAAGAAATTTTCGGCAAATCTAAATTAATCAGCGCGCTCACCGACGATCAAAGAAATCAGCTGGCAATTAATAATTTTAAAGCTAAAGCCTTGAGCAATGCTTTCTATGACGGCGCAACTAGCACAGCTACAAAAAAAATTACCGTTGAGCAAGTCCTCTTGGAGCGCAAAGCTTATATCTTCCTCGAAAAATATTGCGGTATTGAATTGCCGACGCGCTATTGGGTTAAAGTTAATGGAAAAGTTACAAACTACGGCGACAAAACCGGCAACACAGACACCGGCGCGATTACAGGTTTCGACGCGGGCGGCGACACTGTTAAGACTGCTAAAACGATTGTCAACGAAACTTTTATCAACACTTATACAGCTTCCACGACTGCCGCGCAGATTATCAAAACAAATTCCCGCGATTGGGTTGTTCAAGCTACGAAAAAAGCCGATACAATAACTTCAAACGGCGCAGATTCAATTAATGCCGGCGCGGGAAACGACGTTATTTTTGCTAATGGTAACGGCGCGACAATTACAACGGGCACAGGCAATGACACCATTAAAATTTCCGACGAGGTAAACGACATTACGATTAACGACTTGAACGCTAAAGATACTTTGCTAATTAGCGACTTTGAAGTTGGCTCCGCGCAGATTGAAGATAATTTGCTAGTCATAACCGATAAAACCGCCGGCAGAAAAATTCGCATTTCCTCTGACGCAACCGACGCAAAAGTTAACGACATAACTATTAGCGATTGGATTAACGGCGCGGCAATTAGTAGCGTCGATTTTGAAGACAGCGGCTCAAGCGGCATTGAAGTCGATTTGGACAGCGTTAACACTGCCAAGACCGGCAAAGTTAAAGTTAACGGCAAAACCGTCGGGAAATTGTCAAGCACATATCCTGACGCGACGACGTTCACGCGTAACGGCTTAACGATTAAATTGCTCGGTGAAACTTCTGACACCGACGGCAATCCGAATAATATCGAATCAAAAACTTTGGACGACCTCACCGACGACCAAAAAACAATTATCGCGGGATTGTTTAAATGGTGGGGTGCCGATTGCCTTAAACTTAACGAGGACAGTTACGACATAGGTTTTAATTCGTCAACGGCAATGATTAAAGAGATTGAGCTGTATTTTTACGACGGGCAAGGCGGCAGTAATTCGTTGGCGACCGTTTGGAACTGGCAACGCTACGACAGCGACGGATATACAACGCGGCTCATGCTAAGTATCAACATGGATTACTACGAAAATATCAAAACGTCTAACATGAACGGTAGCTCCAGCAAAAGCGGCGCGATTTATTTGGATAGAGCTTTGGCGCACGAATTTACACATGCCGTTATGGCGACTAATATTAATTTCTTTAACAGCTTGCCGATATTTATCAAAGAAGGTTCAGCGGAACTCACGCACGGCATTGACGATATTCGCGGCTCCGATATTTTCGGAATTGCTTACGACGATACACGCCTTAGTGATTCTCTTGACGTAAGCAACAGCACAATCAAAACAAGTGACAGTTACGCGGGCGGCTACATGTTTTTCCGTTATCTGGCTAAGCAAGCCGCCAGTCAAAATGCCTTCGGAGAAATTACCGCTGAAGTAAATCTCAACAAGAACGGGAATTACTATTCGGAAGGAATAATCGTCGGCAAATTGGCAAATAAAACTTACACCGTTAAAGATACGGGCGTTCACCAAGTCATTAAGGGTAAAAGCGGCGTCAAAGTCGTCGGTTTAACGTCAAATGACACTTACACCGGCACGAGTAAAGCGGACACTGTTCAAACTGCTGAAGGCTCCAATATTATCACGGGCGCGGGCAATGACAGCATTAAACTTTACGGGCAATACGCGACAATCAGCGCGGGCAAGGGCAATGATACTGTTCAAGTTATGGACGGTTCGCATCACATAATCGATTTGGGCGCGGGCAATAACGTCATAAACTTCACGAGCACATACAATTATCAAAACAGCATAACGGGCGGTACCGGCAACGATACAATCACAGGCGGCAGTAATGGCTATTTTGACAGCGTAATAAATTTAGGCAACGGAAAAAATAAAATTGAGCTGTATTACGGCGAGGACAACACGATAACAACCAGCACGGGCAAAGATTTAATCAGCGTCGGCGGCGGCGCGAGCAATTTTGTTAACGCAGGTAGCGGCAATGATACAATTTACGTTTACGGCAAAAATAATACCGTCGAGGGCGGCGCAGGTAACGACAAAATTATAAGTGGTTCGGGCGCAGATTGGCTTTACGGCGGCAATGGCAACGATACGTTGTGGGGCAATGGCGGCAACGATTCACTCTACGGCGGCGCGGGCAAGGACACGTTCATTTATAAGCCCGGCGACGGTACCGATACGATTTTTGATTATCAGAACGGCGACATTTTGCAAATTCTAAATAGCAACGGGACGACGGGCGGCACGTTCATTAAGGCGACGTATAAAAATGGTGACTTGACGCTTACAATTTCGGGCGGCGGCAAAATTATCCTCGACGACGTTAGCAAAGGCAACACGGTTAATATCAACGGCAAAA